>NZ_JBVJMD010000027.1:0-110943 GCF_055584385.1 Streptomyces sp. NPDC104096 | reverse complement strand
GCCGTACTCGTCGTTCGCCGACGCCATGGACGACAAGTCCTGGCCGGTCACCGAGTACATCGGCTCGCGCGGCTACCTCACCGTCGTCAACGACATCGACAGCGAGGACTGGCGCAAGCCGGGCGTCGACACCATCATCGGCAACGCCACGCCCAAGGGCGGCAAGGGCGCGATCGTCCTGATGCACGACTCCGGCGGCGACCGCCACCAGACCGTGCAGGCCCTCGACCGCTACCTGCCACAGCTCCAGAGCCGGGGCTACGAGTTCCAGAACCTCACCGAGGCCCTCGCGGCCCCGAACGCGGACACCCCGGTCACCGGCCTCGACCTGTGGAAGGGCAAGGCCTGGATCTTCCTGGTGCAGGCCTCGGACGACGTGACCGACGTCCTGGTCGTCGGCCTCGCCGTCGTCGGCGGCCTGGTCCTCGCCCGCTTCGGCCTGATGCTGCTGCTGTCCGTCCTGCACGCCCGCAAGACCCGTCACCGCAAATTCCGCTGGGGGCCGAGCCCGATCACCGAACCGGCGTCGGTGCTGGTCCCGGCGTACAACGAGGCCAAGTGCATCGAGAACACCGTGCACTCCCTGATGGCCAGCGAGCACCCCATCGAGATCCTCGTCATCGACGACGGCTCCAGCGACGGCACCGCCCGCATCGTCGAGGACCTGAACCTGCCCGACGTACGGGTGATCCGTCAGCTCAACGCGGGCAAGCCGGCCGCCCTCAACCGCGGCCTGGCCAACGCCCGGTACGACCTGATCGTGATGATGGACGGCGACACCGTCTTCGAACCGGCCACCGTCCGCGAACTGGTGCAGCCGTTCGCCGACCCGAAGGTGGGCGCGGTCGCGGGCAACGCCAAGGTCGGCAACAAGGACACCCTCATCGGCGCCTGGCAGCACATCGAGTACGTGATGGGCTTCAACCTCGACCGCCGGATGTACGACGTCCTGCGCTGCATGCCCACCATCCCCGGCGCGGTCGGCGCCTTCCGCCGCTCCGCGCTGGAACGCGTCGGCGGCATGAGCGACGACACCCTCGCCGAGGACACCGACATCACCATGGCCATCCACCGCGACGGCTGGAAGGTCGTCTACGCGGAGAAGGCCCGCGCCTGGACCGAGGCCCCGGAGTCGGTCCAGCAGCTGTGGTCCCAGCGCTACCGGTGGTCGTACGGCACCATGCAGGCGATCTGGAAGCACCGCAAGGCGGTCGTCGAACGCGGCCCGTCCGGCCGCTTCGGCCGCGTCGGCCTGCCCCTGGTCTCCCTGTTCATGGTGCTGGCCCCGCTGCTGGCGCCCCTGATCGACATGTTCCTCGTCTACGGCCTGCTCTTCGGCCCCACCCAGAAGACGATCGTGGCCTGGTTCGGCGTCCTGGCCGTCCAGGTGGTCTGCGCGTCCTACGCCTTCGTCCTCGACCGTGAGCGCCTCACCCCGCTCATCTCCCTGCCCCTCCAACAGATCCTCTACCGACAGCTCATGTACGTCGTCCTGCTCCAGTCCTGGATCACGGCCCTGACCGGCGGCCGGCTGCGCTGGCAGAAGCTGCGCCGTAAGGGCGGGGTGTCGGCACCGCCGAACGCGCCCGCGCAGGAACAGCGCGTCATGGACGGAAGGCCGGTCGCATGAACCCGCACCACCCCGAAGCCAGCATGACCACCCAGCCGCCGAACCCGGCGCGCATACCGCAGCAGCCCTCGGCACCGGACCCGGCACCCGCGGCCGAGTCCGCGCCCACGTCCGCCGAGGAGCCGAAGCGCGCCTCCGGACGCGACCGGTACTTCGACCTGCTGCGCGCGATCGCGCTCTTCCGGGTCGTCTTCTACCACCTGTTCGGCTGGGCCTGGCTGCCCGTGGTGTTCCCGTCCATGGGCGTGATGTTCGCCCTGGCCGGCAACCTCATGGCCAACTCGCTCGGCAAGCGTCCCGCCGTGCAGGTCGTACGCGGCCGGATGCGGCGCCTGCTGCCCCCGCTGTGGCTGCTCGGCGCGGTCGGCGTCACGGGCATGCTGCTGGGCGGCTGGGGCCCCGACTCCGACGGACACCCCGGCTGGTGGTGGATCCACCTCGGCTTCTGGATCCTGCCGCTGAGCGACCCGCCCTTCGGCGATCAGGTACACGGCATCCACGGCCTGATCGGCGACGAGTGGGCCACGGAACTGGCCGTACCCCTCTGGTACATCCGCGCCTACCTCTGGTTCGTGCTGCTCTCCCCGCTCATGCTGCGCGCCCTGCGCCGGCTGCCCTGGCCGACGATCCTCGCGCCGATCGCCCTGTCCGCGGCGCTGGAGTTCGGCCTGCTCACCGTGCCGTTCTCGCGGCTCGACTCCAACCTCAGCGACTTCGGGGCGTTCGGCTCGTGCTGGCTGGCGGGCATGGCCCACCAGCAGGGCGTCCTGAAGAAACTCCCCCGCTATGTCGTGCCGTCCCTGGCGCCGGTCGTCGCGGGCATCGGCCTCTGGTACGCGCTCACCCACGGTTTCGCGCCGGGCCACGACCTCGACGACATGCCGTTCGCCCAGGCGCTGTGGTCCTTCGCCACCGTGCTGTTGCTGCTGCACATCAGCCCCTCGTGGTCCGAGTGGCCGCGTCCGCTGCGCCGCTGGGACCGCCTGGTCACCCTCTTCAACGCCCGCGCGGTGACGATCTATCTGTGGCACAACGTGTGCATCGTCGTCGCGGGCACCCTGTGGGACCACCTGTGGAACGTCACGTTCCTCTACGACGACGCGCCCTGGATCCTGACGAGTTCCTGGCCCGTGCTGGTCGTGGTCTGGGTCCTCACCGCCGGCTGTGTCCTCTGCTTCGGCTGGATGGAGGACGTCGCGGCAAAGCGCAGGCCACGCCTGTGGCCCGACGGTTCGGGCTCGCGCCCGGGAGCGCACCGGGCCTGACGGCCCGTCCGGCCGCACTGGTGTCATGACGCGAAGCCCCGCTACCGTAGCGGGGCTTCGCCACTACGACACAGGAGCCTCCCGTGACCCGCCGCCCTCGCCTGCTCACCACAGCCGCCGCCGGAGCGACGGCGCTGCTCCTCCTCACCGGTTGCGGTGGCGGAGACGGTGGTTCGAAGGGCAACGACAAGATCGCGGGCGCGGACACGGACACGTCGCCGTCGGCCTCACCGAGCCCTTCGGCACCGGAGGCGGCGGACCGCCCGAAGATCGAGCTGCCGTCGGATCTGTCGTACACCTTCGACTGGCCGAAGACGGGCAACGCGGACAAGGACGCGGTCCTTGCCGACAGCGAGCAGTCCATCAAGGCGGTCGACCTCGCGATCACCAACCAGAACGCCCTCGACAAGGCGTACTTGTACTACTACGAGGGCGAAGCCGCCGCGCAGACGCAACAGTTCATCCAGTTGTACGTCAAGGCCGCGGCACGTACGACCGGCAGTTACCGCTATTACGACGCGGTGGTCAACGTCAGTGGTCCCAAGAAGGCGTCACTGGTCTACTGCGAGGACCAGAGCAAGGCCTACGACTACTACCTGAAGACGAAGAAGACCGACAAGACGGCCGTCACCAAGAACAGTTACGTTCTTTACGCCACTCAGATGAACAAGAACGCCAAGGGCGTCTGGGTCATCGAAAAGCTTCAGTCTCAGAGGGGGAGCTCCAAGTGCCAGCCGTGAACGCCGGTTCTAGAGCGCTGATAGTTACGACGCTGGTCGGCTCCATCATCGCCGGCGCGTCTCCCGCCATGGCGGACACCAAGATCGGTGGGGGTGCCCAGACGCCTCCGTCCGGCAGCCAGACCTCCGGCAACGTGAACGGCGACACCGTCTCCGCGTCCGCCAACGGCGTCGTCTTCGACACCTCCAAGAACGGCAGCGGCGACCACGTGGGCCCCGTCGCCTCCTCCAACAGTTCCTGGACCCCGCCCGCCTGCTGGTACGCGCCGAAGTACACGCCCCAGGAGTTGCAGGACACCCTGGAGCCGATCTGGGAGGCGGGGTCCACCGGTGACGCGTGGGACGCCGATCAGCGCGCCTACTACGTCGACGGCGAGTACAAGGACTTCAACAAGGAGAAGGCCGGCAAGGGCTACTGGTGGGACTCGTACGTCAACAAGAGCTTCCCGCCGGGCTGGGACAAGTGCGACCACCGTCCCTTCTGGGTGGACAACGGTGACGCCCCGCCCGCCGACATCCCGAACGTGGTGACCCCCGAGATCCTGGCGGGCCTCGCCTACGCCGAGATCCGCGTCCCCACCAAGCCGGTCACCCTCAAGCCCGAGGGCACCACCAAGGTGAACCTGCCGACCTGGGCGTGGCTGGACGGCGCCGACTTCAAGCCCGTCTCCGTCACCGCCCGTGTCCCGGGCATCAACGGCCTCTTCGCGACCACGACCGCCGAACCGGTCGCGCTGAAGATCGAGCCCGGCACGGCGGACGCGGAGACGTATCCGGCGTCCGGGGTCTGCGAGATCCGCGGCGGGCACATCGGCGAGGAGTACGCCGCGGGCAAGCAGAACGAGACACCGCCGTGCGGGGTGAGGTACCTGCGCTCCTCCGGCGACGGCTCGTACCACCTCAGGGCCACCGTCACCTGGAAGATCCACTGGGTGGGTTCCGGCAACACCGGCGGTGACCTCCCCGACGGCACCTTCGGTGCCGACCAGGACGTGGTCGTCCAGGAGATCCAGGCCGTCAACCGCTGAGGTCCCGGAAGGGAACGACCTCTCACCCGTCCGCTTCCCGGGGTGAGGGCAAAGTTCCCTTCCGGTCACTCACAGCCACAACCAGGAAACGCGCCCTCCCTACCTTCGGGACTCAGCACCGTTCGTCACCTCGAGAACCGTCCGAGTCCCGAAGCACCGTGGAGGCGTCATGACTGCCCCTGATACAGCCCCCGCAGCGAGCAGGGGAGGCCGTTGGATCGAGCACTGGGATCCGGAGGACGAGGCCTTCTGGCAGGAGTCGGGGGAGAAGGTGGCCCGCCGCAACCTGCTCTTCTCCGTCCTCGCCGAGCACATCGGCTTCTCCGTCTGGACCCTGTGGTCCGTGCTGGTGCTCTTCATGGGACCGGAGTACGGGCTGACCCCGGCCGACAAGTTCCTGCTGACGTCCGTGGTCACGCTGGTGGGGGCCGTGGTGCGGGTGCCCTACACCTTCGCCGTGGCGGTCTTCGGCGGCCGGAACTGGACGGTCATCTCGGCCTCCCTCCTGCTGATCCCCACCGTCGCCGCGTTCACCGTGATGGAGCCGGGGACGTCGTTCTCCACGTTCCTGCTGGTGGCGCTGCTCGCCGGGGTCGGCGGCGGCAACTTCGCCTCCAGCATGACCAACATCAACGCCTTCTTCCCGCTCCGGAAGAAGGGCTGGGCCCTCGGGCTCAACGCGGGCGGCGGCAACATCGGCGTACCGGTCATCCAGCTCGTGGCGCTCGCGGTCATCGGCGCGAGCGGCGGTCCGCGCGTGGTGCTCGCGATCTACATCCCGCTGATCGTCCTGGCCGCCACCCTCGCGGCGCTCAGGATGGACAACATCGCGTCCGTGAAGAACGACACCGGCGCCGCGATCGACGCCGCGAAGGACGCGCACACCTGGATCATGTCCTTCCTCTACGTCGGCACCTTCGGCTCCTTCATCGGCTACAGCTTCGCCTTCGGACAGGTGCTGACCAACGAGTTCGGGCGTACGCCCCTCCAGGCGGCCTACCTCACCTTCATCGGCCCGCTGCTCGGTTCGCTGATCCGGCCCGTGGGCGGGCGGCTCGCCGACCGGTTCGGCGGAGCGCGGATCACGCTGTACAACTTCGTCGGGATGGCGGTCGCCACGGCCTGCCTGGTGTTCGCCTCCATGGCGAAGTCGCTGCCGCTGTTCGTGTCCGTGTTCGTCGTCCTGTTCGTGCTCAGCGGGCTCGGCAACGGGTCGACGTACAAGATGATCCCCGGCATCTTCCACGCCAAGGCACTCGCCCAGGGGCTGACGGGCGAGGCGGCCGCCCGGCACGGACGCCGGCTCTCCGGGGCCTCCATGGGACTCATCGGCGCGGTCGGCGCGCTCGGCGGCGTCGGCATCAACCTCGCCTTCCGGCAGTCCTTCCTCTCCTACGGCTCCGGCACCGGAGCGTTCGTCGCCTTCCTCGCCTTCTACGGACTGTGCTTCGCGGTGACCTGGTCCGTATACCTTCGCCGTCCGGACGCCCGGCCCCGGGCCGAGGTGGCCGCAGAGACGAAGCCGCAGCTCAGCTACGCCGAGGTGTGACGTAACACCGGCGACACGAGGCCGAACCGAGTCTGTCACGCACCGTTGACAGGCTCGCTCGGCACGTAGGTGCACATCGTTCCTCAGGGGGCCGAGTGGGAGAGAGTGCTGTTGCCATGCGTGCCAGAAAACAGCCGAACGCGGTCAGCGAGCAGCAGTTGCCGACCTTCTCCAGCCCGGGACGAGAGCCTATGTACGACGAAGAGAAACGACCGGCGCCCGGTCCCCTCGCGGGCTTCACCGTGGGCGTGACGGCCGCGCGGCGGGCCGACGAACTCGGCGCGCTCCTGCGCCGCCGCGGGGCCGCCGTGCTGCACGCCCCGGCACTGCGCATCGTGCCCCTGGCCGACGACGGCGAACTCCTCACGGCGACGAAGCAGTTGATCGACCGGGCGCCGGACGTCGTGGTGGCCACCACGGCCATCGGCTTCCGCGGCTGGGTCGAGGCCGCCGACGGCTGGGGCCTCGGCGAGTCGCTGGTCGAGCGGCTGCGCGAGGTGGAACTGCTGGCGCGCGGGCCCAAGGTCAAGGGAGCCGTCCGGGCCGCCGGGCTGACCGAGGGCTGGTCGCCGTCGAGCGAGTCGATGGCCGAGGTGCTCGACCGGCTCCTGGAGGAGGGGGTCGACGGGCGCCGGGTCGCCGTACAGCTGCACGGTGAGCCGGTGCCGGGGTTCGTGGAGGCGTTGCGGGCCGCGGGCGCGGAGGTCGTCGGGGTCCCGGTGTACCGCTGGATGCCGCCCGAGGACCTCGCGCCCCTCGACCGGCTGCTGGACGCCACCGTCTCGCGCGGACTGGACGCGGTCACCTTCACCAGCGCCCCGGCCGCCGCGTCCCTGCTCTCGCGCGCCGAGGACCGCGGGCTGCTGCCCGAGCTGCTCGCCGCACTCCAGCACGACGTGCTGCCGGTCTGCGTCGGGCCGGTCACCGCGCTGCCGTTGCAGGCCCGGGGCATCGACACGGTCCAGCCCGAACGCTTCCGGCTCGGACCGCTCGTCCAACTGCTCTGCCACGAACTGCCCGCACGGGCACGGGCGTTGCCGATCGCCGGGCACCGGGTGGAGATCCGCGGGCACGCGGTGGTGGTGGACGGCGACCTCAAGCCCGTACCGCCGGCCGGCATGTCCCTGCTGCGGGTGCTGTCCCGGCGCCCCGGCTGGGTGGTCGCCCGCTCGGAACTGCTGCGGGCGCTGCCCGGCGCGGGCCGTGACGAGCACGCGGTGGAGACGGCGATGGCCCGCCTGCGTACGGCTCTCGGCGTGCCGAAGCTGATCCAGACGGTGGTCAAGCGCGGGTACCGCCTGGCGCTGGACCCGGCGGCGGACGCGAAGTACGCGGACGTGTAGGGCGGAGCCCGGAGCCGTACGCGGAGCGGGAAGTGACGAGGGGTTCCGGGGGAGCGGACGGGCGGGCACTGTGGGAGGGAACGGTTCTCCAGGCCCCTTCCCCCCGGAACCCACCGGCCCCGTCCCCCGCGGGGCAACCCCTAGGCGGTGACAGGCACATGGCACTGGGTACGGCCACAGCCCCGTACGAGATGCGGTTCGACGCCGGGCGGATCTGTCTGGATCTCCTCGCGACCGCCCATCCCGGCGAACGCCTCGACTCCCTCGTGGCGTTGCGCGCCTGGATCATCCGCGCCGGACTGGTCCCGCCGGGCACCCCGCTGGCGCACGCCGACGCGTCCTGGCCGATCGCGTTCAGCGAACTGCGTTCACAGATCGCGTGGTTGGTAAGCGGTTGCCTCGGCGCCCGCGCCCGCTCGCACGGCGATGGCGACGCCGCGTCCCGGGACCTCGCGTTGACACGCGTCAACGAGTCCGCCCGTGCCGCGCCGCCGGTCCCGCGCGCCGTCCGCGCCGAGGACGGCACCCTCGTAAGGGAATTGGCCGGACCGCCGGAGTGCGCGGCGCTGCTCGCGGCGGTCGCCAGGGACTGCGTGGAACTGCTCACGGACCCCCTCGCCCGGGCCGGGCTGCGGCAGTGCGAGGGGGACAACTGCCCGATCGTCTATCTGGACACCTCGCGGGGGCGCAGGAGGCGTTGGTGCTCCAGCGAGGTCTGCGGAAACCGCGAGAGAGTGGCGCGGCACCGTCGTCGCGCGGCCCTCGCGCAGGCCTGAGTGTCGCCTTTGCGGCTTCTGTGGTGCGGGAGCAGGGGAATTGACGGAGTGATTTCGGTAACACTCCGTTTGCCTTCGGCGTGGCGCGGGCAGTTGAAGCGATCTTGCCCTCGTGGGGGAAATGTAAAGATCGTGCAGGAGGAATGTGCGCTCATGTCCGTCACGTCATGCCACCACAAAGAAAACTGACGCCCAGGTTTGAACATCCCGCCACTCGTGTCCGTACCCCTCGGCGAGCGACCGACTGGGGGATCCCCCGGACATCGGAGGTGGGCGTGCGCAAGGATTCTGTCGTGGCCAATGAACGTGGACCGAGGGCCCGGCATCGCATGTCCCAGCCCTCGGAGCCTGATGAGGAGCTGATGCGTGCCCTGTATCGGGAGCACGCCGGACCCCTCCTTGCGTATGTCCTGAGGCTGGTCGCCGGCGACCGGCAGCGTGCCGAGGACGTCGTGCAGGAGACACTCATCCGTGCCTGGAAGAACGCCGGTCAGCTCAATCGGGCGACCGGATCGGTACGCCCCTGGCTGGTGACGGTCGCGCGTCGCATCGTCATCGACGGCCACCGCAGCCGGCAGGCCCGGCCGCAGGAGGTCGATCCGTCGCCGCTGGAGGTCATCCCCGCGGAGGACGAGATCGACAAGGCGCTGTGGTTGATGACGTTGTCGGACGCGCTGGACGACCTGACCCCCGCCCACCGGGAGGTGCTGGTCGAGACGTATTTCAAGGGGCGTACGGTCAATGAGGCGGCCGAGACCCTGGGCATACCCAGCGGCACGGTCCGCTCGCGGGTCTTCTACGCCCTGCGGTCGATGAAGCTGGCACTGGAGGAGCGGGGGGTGACGGCGTGATGAGCGTATACGGGGGGTTCGGAACGGGCGGTTCGGGTATGTCTGGCCCCATGCAGGGAACACCGGCCCCGAACGAGCACGAGACTGTCGGCGCCTACGCCCTCGGGATTCTTGACGACGCCGAAGCAACCGCTTTCGAGTCCCATCTCGCGACCTGTGAATGGTGCGCCCAGCAGCTCGAGGAGCTCGCCGGGATGGAGCCGATGCTGGCCGCCCTCGCGGACCTGCCCGGCGCCGGCACTCCCGCGATCGGCGAGTCCCTGTCCGCGATGCCCAGCCCACGGCTGGCGGAGAAGCTCGTCGACGAGGTCGCCGAGCGTCGCGCGGCCAAGCGCCGGCGCGGCTTCTACCTGGTGGCGGCCGCGGCCGCGCTGATCGTCGGCGGTCCGCTGACGGTGCTGGCGGCGACCGGCGGCTCGGACTCGGGCACGAACAACACGGCGGCGGGACCGGCGCAGGCCGCCTTCCAGACCATGACCGACAAGAAGTCGGCCACGGACCCGACGACCCATGTCACCGCGACCGTGGCCGTGGAGAAGAAGGACTGGGGTACCCACGCCGTCCTCCAGCTCAAGAACGTCAGCGGACCGGAGAAGTGCTCTCTGATCGCCGTCGGCAAGAACGGCGAACGCGAGACCGTCACCTCCTGGTCCGTGCCGAACTGGGGCTACGGCCTGGCCGACGCCAAGACCGAGACCGCGAAGAACCCGCTGTACGTCCACGGCGGTGCCGCCTTCACCCCCAACCAGATCGACCACTTCGAAGTGATGACCTTCGATGGCAAGCGGTTGGTGGAGGTGGACGCGTAACTTCCCGGGCGGGGTCCCCTTCGCGTACGGTTGACGGCTGCCCAGCACGTCAGAAGGGGGCCCGGTGGCCGCTCAGGCTCAACAGGAAACCGCGGTCGGTTCGGTCCACGGCGAAACGCACGACTCCGTACGGGACCGGGAGATCGGCATCGAGCAGGTACACCTGGACCAGGTGTACCGCAGGCTCGAGGAGAAGATCCACGAGGCCGAGTTCCTCATGAACGACGCGGCCAAGCGCGGCCAGGTCGGCACGCCCGGCGCGCTCGCCGAGCGGGACGCCCAGGTCTTCCGGGCGGGGGTGCACCTCAACCGGCTCAACAACGAGTTCGAGGACTTCCTCTTCGGCCGGATCGACCTGCTGCCCGGCAAGGACGGCAAGAAGGGGCCCGACGGCGCCTACACGGCCGTCGAGCCCGCCGAGGGCGCCGTCCGCGACGACAGCACCGCCGACATCGCCGAGACGCTCCACATCGGCCGCATCGGCGTCCTCGACCAGGACTACTCGCCTCTGGTCATCGACTGGCGGGCCCCCGCGGCCGCGCCGTTCTACCGCTCCACCCCGGTCGACCCCGGCCGGGTCGTGCGGCGCCGGGTCATCCGCTCCAAGGGCCGCCGCGTCCTCGGCGTCGAGGACGACCTGATGCGCCCCGAGCTGACCGCCTTCCTCGACGGCGACCGGCTGCCCGTCATCGGCGACGGCGCGCTCATGGCCGCGCTCGGCCAGGCCCGCAGCCACACCATGCGGGACATCGTCGCCTCCATCCAGGCCGAGCAGGACCTGGTGATCCGCGCCCCCGCCGCCTCCGTGACCTACGTCGAGGGAGGCCCCGGCACCGGCAAGACCGCCGTCGCCCTGCACCGGGCGGCCTACCTCCTCTACCAGGACCGCCGCCGGTACGCGGGCGGCATCCTGATCGTCTCGCCCACGCCCCTGCTGGTGGCGTACACCGAGGGCGTCCTGCCGTCCCTCGGCGAGGAGGGCCAGGTCGCCATCCGGGCGATCGGCTCCCTCGTCGACGGCGCGGAGGCCACCCTGTACGACTCCCCGGCGGTGGCCCGCGCCAAGGGCTCGTACCGGATGCTGAAGGTGCTGCGGAAGGCGGCCCGCGGGGCGCTGGACTCCAAGGACACGCCCGCCCGGCTGCGGGTCGTCGCCTTCGGCCGCCGGCTGGAGCTGGAGGCCGACCGGCTGGAACGCATCCGCAACAACGCCCTCGGCGGCACCGCGCCCGTCAACCTGCTGCGCCCGCGCGCCCGCAAGCTGCTGCTGGACGCGCTGTGGGAGCAGTCCGGCGCGGCCGGCCGGCACTCCGACCCCGAGCTGGCCGCCGAGCTGCGCTCCTCTTTCGACGAGGACGTGACCTCCGAGGACAGCTTCATCGAGTTCCTCGACGCCTGGTGGCCCGAGCTGGCGCCGCGGTCCGTGCTGGCGGCGATGGCCGACGAGCGGCGGCTGGGGCGCTGGGCCCGGCGGATCCTCAACCCCGGCGAGGTGCGCCGGGTCGCCCGCTCCCTCGCCCGGGACGGCCTGTCCGTGCACGACGTGGCCATGCTGGACGAACTGGAAGCCGTCCTCGGCGCCCCGGTCCGCCCCCGCAAGCGGCGCGAGCTGGACCCGCTCGACCAGCTCACCGGCCTGGAGGAGCTGATGCCCGTACGCGAGGAGACGCAGCGCGAGCGGGCCGAGCGGCTGGCGCAGGAGCGCACCGAGTACGCGCACGTCATCGTCGACGAGGCGCAGGACCTCACGCCGATGCAGTGGCGCATGGTGGGCCGGCGCGGCAGGCACGCCACCTGGACGATCGTCGGGGACCCGGCGCAGTCGTCGTGGTCCGACCCCGACGAGGCGGCCGAGGCCCGCGACGAGGCCCTGGGCACCCGTCCGCGCCGCCGTTTCCAGCTGACGGTGAACTACCGCAACCCGGCCGAGATCGCCGAGCTGGCGGCCAAGGTGCTCGCGCTCGCCATGCCCGGCTCCGTCTCCCCGTCCGCGGTCCGCTCCACGGGCGTGGAGCCGCGCTTCGTGGCGACCGACCGCGGCCAGGGCGCCGCCGGCCGGAACCCGCTCGCGGAGACCGTCCGCGAGGAGGCCGCCCGGCTGCTCGACCGGGTCGACGGCACGGTCGGCGTGGTCGTCGCCATGAACCGCCGCGAGGAGGCCAGGCGCTGGCTCGCCGGGCTCGGCGACCGGGTGGTGGCCCTCGGCAGCCTGGAGGCCAAGGGACTGGAGTACGACGCGACGGTCGTGGTGTCGCCCGCGGAGATCGCGGACGAGTCCCCTGCGGGGCTGCGCGTGCTGTACGTCGCGCTGACCCGGGCCACCCAGCAGCTGACGGTCGTCTCGGCGGGACGGGACGAGCCGGACGAGGCGGGGGTGCCGGACCTGCTCAGGGACTGAACCCTGCGGCCGTCCGGGGGCGATTCCGGTGAAACCTCGGTCTGTTTCCTGTGAACTCCGCGCACGGGAATGGTCTTGCCCGATCCGTTTGTTAGCCTGGGTGTGACACCGGCTCGATCCAAGCCCCCGGGCCCAACCTTCGTCGCCACGAGCGACCACTTGCCGCGAGGCGAGCATGGCGGGTCGGTGTCATGAACGACGAAGAGGCCCACATCACGCTGTGATGTGGGCCTCTTTCTTTACCGGATCGTCTCTCGTATCGTGGAATTCGCTTTCCGGAATCGACATCGGCTGCGAACAATACGTCCGCAATCCGGGGCGACTACCGCGTACTCGGTGGTAGGTGCGACGATCGGACGGCATTAGCGAAGCGACACGGTGAAAGCAGAAGGAAGTCGGCCATGGCAACGGCGCCCAGCGTCTCCTACTCGATGACGATCCGGCTGGAGGTGCCCGCGAGCGGAACGGCCGTCTCGCAGCTCACCAACGTCGTGGAGTCCTCCGGAGGCTCGGTGACCGGCCTCGACGTCACCGCCTCCGGGCACGAGAAGCTCCGTATAGACGTCACGATCGCGGCCAGCTCGACCGCGCACGCCGACGAGATCGTCGAGAAGCTCCGCGGCATCGAGGGCGTCACCCTCGGCAAGGTCTCCGACCGTACGTTCCTGATGCACCTCGGCGGCAAGATCGAGATGCAGTCCAAGCACCCCATCCGCAACCGTGACGACCTGTCCATGATCTACACGCCGGGTGTGGCCCGGGTGTGCATGGCGATCGCGGAGAACCCCGAGGACGCGCGCCGCCTCACCATCAAGCGCAATTCCGTTGCGGTCGTGACGGACGGCTCCGCGGTGCTGGGCCTCGGCAACATCGGCCCGAAGGCCGCGCTGCCCGTCATGGAGGGCAAGGCGGCCCTCTTCAAGCGCTTCGCCGGCATCGACGCCTGGCCGCTGTGCCTGGACACCCAGGACACCGACGCGATCGTCGAGATCGTCAAGGCGATCGCCCCCGGCTTCGCGGGCATCAACCTGGAGGACATCTCCGCGCCCCGCTGCTTCGAGATCGAGGCCCGGCTGCGCGAGGCCCTCGACATCCCCGTCTTCCACGACGACCAGCACGGCACCGCGATCGTCGTCCTCGCCTCCCTGACCAACGCGCTGCGCGTGGTGGGCAAGGGAATCGAGAACGTACGCGTCGTCATGTCGGGCGCGGGCGCGGCCGGCACGGCCATCCTCAAGCTGCTGCTCGCCGCGGGCGTCAAGAACGCCGTGGTCGCCGACATCCACGGCGTCGTGCACGCCGGCCGCGAGGACCTGGTGGACGCCGCGGCCGACTCGCCGCTGCGCTGGATCGCCGACAACACCAACCCCGAGGGCCTCGTCGGCACCCTCCGGGAAGCCGTGCGCGGCGCCGACGTCTTCATCGGCGTCTCCGCCCCGAACGTCCTCGACGGCGACGACGTGGCCGCGATGGCCGACAACGCCATCGTGTTCGCTCTCGCGAATCCGGACCCCGAGGTCGACCCGGCAATCGCTCGTCAGACCGCGGCAGTTGTGGCCACCGGCCGCTCCGACTTCCCCAACCAGATCAACAACGTGCTGGTCTTCCCGGGCGTCTTCCGCGGACTGCTGGACGCGCAGTCCCGGACGGTCAACACCGAGATGATGCTCGCGGCCGCGAAGGCCCTCGCCGACGTGGTGACCGAGGACGAGCTGAACCCGAACTACATCATCCCGAGCGTGTTCAACGACAAGGTCGCGGGCGCGGTCGCGGGCGCGGTCCGGGAGGCCGCGAAGGCCGCGGGCGCGTCGGTCTCGTAGGCTCGGCGAAGACGGGCGACCCGGCCTGTGAGGGCGTTGTGACGATTGCCACGGTCGGGTTTCGCCCCGGCGCGTCGCGGAACCGGGGTCGCTGACAGCCCTCTATCGTGACGGCCGGGTTCGGTCCCCACATTTCGTGTGACTCCCAAGGGTGTTCTCACGACTGCTGGGGGTGCCGGATTGGCTTTCCCGCCGCAGGTGGGGGCAGGATGCGTCTCTGGGCGCGAGGGTTCTGACGACGGACCCGGGTCCGGGGTATGTCCGAGGACCCTGGCAGCATCGAGTTCGCTGTGCCCAATATGCGGCTCCGCCGCGTGGCACGCCTCAACGGCAAGAAGAACACGGGAGTAACAACATGAACCGCAGTGAGCTGGTGGCCGCGCTGGCCGACCGTGCCGAGGTGACCCGCAAGGACGCCGACGCCGTGCTGGCCGCGTTCGCCGAGGTCGTCGGCGACATCGTCTCCAAGGGCGACGAGAAGGTCACCATCCCCGGCTTCCTGACCTTCGAGCGCACCCACCGTGCCGCTCGCACCGCCCGCAACCCGCAGACCGGCGACCCGATCCAGATCCCGGCCGGCTACAGCGTGAAGGTCTCCGCGGGCAGCAAGCTCAAGGAAGCCGCGAAGGGCAAGTAAGCCCGTCGCAGGGCGTCAGGCCCGAAGGGCTGCTGCGCCCGCGCCCGCGCCCCGGAACGGCATCGACGTCCGGGGCCCGCGCCCCGGGACTACACGCACGTCCGGGACGACCGAGTGACGCCGATGGGGCGGCCCCCGTGACCGGGGGCCGCCCCATCGGCGTACGTACGGGCCTGGCGGCTAGCCGAGCGCCTTGCCCGGCAGCTCGACCTTCGCGCCCAGCTCCACGAGCTTCTCCATGAAGTTCTCGTAGCCCCGGTTGATCAGGTCGATGCCGTGCACGCGGGACGTGCCCTGCGCCGCCAGGGCGGCGATGAGGTACGAGAACCCGCCGCGCAGGTCGGGGATGACCAGGTCGGCCCCCTGGAGCTTGGTGGGTCCCGAGACGACCGCGGAGTGCAGGAAGTTGCGCTGGCCGAAGCGGCAGTCGGAGCCGCCCAGGCACTCGCGGTAGAGCTGGATGTGGGCGCCCATCTGGTTCAGGGCGGAGGTGAAGCCCAGCCGGGACTCGTAGACCGTCTCGTGGACGATGGACAGGCCGGTGGCCTGCGTCAGCGCGACCACCAGCGGCTGCTGCCAGTCCGTCTGGAAGCCGGGGTGCACGTCCGTCTCCAGGGCGATGGACTTCAGCTGGCCGCCCGGGTGCCAGAAGCGGATGCCCTCGTCGTCGATCTCGAACGCGCCACCCACCTTCCGGTAGGTGTTCAGGAACGTCATCATCGAGCGCTGCTGGGCTCCGCGGACGTAGATGTTGCCCTCGGTGGCCAGCGCCGCGGACGCCCACGAGGCGGCCTCCAGGCGGTCCGACAGCGCCGCGTGGGTGTAGCCGCCGAGCGAGTCCACACCGGTGATGCGGATCGTGCGGTCGGTGTCCATCGCGATGATCGCGCCCATCTTCTGCAGCACGCAGATGAGGTCCTCGATCTCGGGCTCCACCGCCGCGTTCGACAGCTCGGTGACGCCCTCCGCGAGCACGGCCGTCAGCAGCACCTGCTCGGTGGCGCCCACGGACGGGTACGGCAGCCGGATCTTCGTGCCGCGCAGCCGCGTCGGCGCCTCCAGGTACTGGCCGTCGTCGCGCTTCTCGATCCGCGCGCCGAACTGCCGCAGCACCTCGAAGTGGAAGTCGATGGGCCGCCCGCCGATGTCGCAGCCGCCCAGGCCCGGGATGAACGCGTGACCCAGACGGTGCAGCAGCGGGCCGCAGAACAGGATCGGGATACGGCTGGAACCCGCGTGGGCGTCGATGTCGGCGACGTTCGCGCTCTCCACGTGCGACGGGTCGAGCACCAGCTCGCCCGGCTCCTCACCGGGGCGGACCGTCACGCCGTGCAGCTGGAGCAGACCGCGCACGACCCGCACGTCACGGATGTCGGGAACATTGCGCAGACGGCTCGGCTCGCTGCCCAGCAGCGCGGCGACCATGGCCTTCGGTACGAGGTTCTTCGCACCGCGGACACGGATCTCGCCCTCCAGCGGGGTTCCGCCGTGGACAAGCAGGACATCGTCGTTGACGGTCATGTATCTCGCGTTCCGATGAGTTGGGCCAGGGGAGATGAGACAGAGTAATCGCCGCGTACCCCTCTCCCGTAAGCCCAGGCACCGCCCAGCCAGGTCATAGCTGTGTCACAACACGAACCGTTCCCAATCGGACACATGGGGTCACCGCCCCGGCCGTGCGCGTGGGATGCGTCCGTGCGCCCTGAGCTGCCTTCACTCCCGTGCCCTGATTGGCTCCCCATGCGGCGGGCGGATGCGGGATCATGTCTGGCATGACCGAGGTGTCCTCGCTCACAGGGCGGCTGCTCGTGGCGACGCCCGCCCTGGCGGACCCGAACTTCGACCGTGCGGTCGTGCTCCTTCTCGACCACGACGAGGAGGGCTCCCTCGGTGTGGTCCTCAACCGTCCGACACCGGTGGGGGTGCGCGACATCCTGGAGGGCTGGGCCGATCTGGCCGGCGAGCCCGGCGTGGTCTTCCAGGGCGGCCCGGTCTCCCTGGACTCGGCGCTGGGCGTCGCGGTGATCCCGGGCGGCGGCTCGGCGGCGGCGCCGCTGGGCTGGCGCCGGGTGCACGGCGCGATCGGGCTGGTGGACCTGGAGGCCCCGCCCGAGCTGCTCGCCTCGGCGCTCGGCTCCCTGCGGATCTTCGCCGGTTACGCCGGCTGGGGGCCGGGTCAGCTGGAGGACGAACTCGTCGAGGGCGCCTGGTACGTCGTCGAGTCCGAACCGGGTGACGTCTCCTCCCCGGCCCCCGAGCGGCTCTGGCGCGAGGTCCTGCGCCGTCAGCGCAACGAACTGGCGATGGTGGCCACGTATCCGGACGACCCTTCTCTCAACTGATGCGTGTGAGCTTCAGTACCCTTGGGCCTATGAGCACTCTCGAGCCCGAGCGCGGGACTGGTACGGGAACCCTCGTAGAGCCGACGCCACAGGTGTCCCACGGCGACGGCGACCACGAGCGCTTCGCCCACTACGTCCAGAAGGACAAGATCATGGCGAGCGCCCTCGACGGGACCCCCGTCGTAGCGCTGTGCGGCAAGGTCTGGGTGCCGGGCCGCGACCCGAAGAAGTACCCGGTGTGTCCCATGTGCAAGGAGATCTACGACTCCATGGGCGCCGGCGGCGACGGCAAGGGCGGCGGCAAGGGCGGCGACGGCAAGAAGTAGCCCCTGGTCCGCAGGATCCCCCTCAAACGTTCTCAGAAGGCCCCCGGGGCGCACCGACCGTGCGCCCCGGGGGCCTTCGTCGTGCGCACGGTCACGGTCACGGATTGGTTCAGACCTCTTGTGGGGTGTCCGTGATGTCCCTAGCCTCGGCGGTGTTGTGCAAGGCGAAACCGCCGTTGCATATGTTGCAGCGACCGCCGAAGGGTTCATCGTGAAACCGTCCGCCCGGAGTGCCGGTCCGTGGGGGCGCGGCGCCCCGCGGCGGGGTCGCGGAAATTCGGCCACGGCTTCCACCGGAGCAGGGGCCGATCGTTTTTCCCGCCGCGATCACCGTGATCCCATTCGGGGACCTCGGTGACCGGAGTCCGCCTTCGCTTCCGGGCCGACCTCCCCTTCCGGTTCCCGGTCCGCCCGTGCTGCCGGACCGGGCCGCAGGTCGGCGGCACCCATGTCCGGGCGACCGCCGGGAACGGTCCCGGAACAGCCGGGGAACGGTCCGGGAAAACCGTGCGGAGATGCCGGAGCGGGCCGCGTTCATGCGCACGGCGAACCCTGTCCGATTCCCCCGGCGGGCCCTCTTCCCGCCCGCCCGGCCGGACGTCATGGCGGCTTCGACAATGCCGGCGATTGCGGTGCCGATCTTCCTCGTACTCGTGCAGCGACGACCGGTCCCCGGGCCGGGCGGAGCGGTAAAGGACTGATGTGACAGACGTGATGGGACTTATTCCGGCGCCCCGGCGCATTTCCCGGAACCCCTCGGGCCGCGGGCGGCTCGGCGCGGCGACGCGCCTGGTCGCGGGGCCCGGCACCGAGGGCGTCGCACGCTGGCTGCGGGCGACGGTCGGGGCGGCCACCGGCCTGCCCCTCGCGGAGGGCGGGGGCGCGGACGACACCGGGGACCGCATCGTGCTGAGCGTCGATCCCGCGCTGCCCCCGGAGGGCTATCGCCTGGTCGTGGACGGCTCGGAGTGCCGTATCCAGGGCGGTGGCGCGGCCGGCGTCCTGTGGGGCGCGCAGACCTTCCGTCAGCTTCTGGGTCCCGACGCGTTCCGCCGGGCTCCGGTGCGGCCGGGGCGGGAGTGGGACCTTCCGGGAGTCACCGTCGAGGACGGCCCCCGCTTCCGCTGGCGCGGACTCATGCTCGACGTGGCCCGGCACTTCATGCCCAAGGAAGGCGTGCTGCGTTATCTCGATCTGATGGCCGCGCACAAACTCAACGTCTTCCACTTCCACCTGACGGACGATCAGGGCTGGCGCGTGGAGATCAAGAAGTATCCGAGGCTGACGGAGACCGGTTCCTGGCGCGCACGCACGAAATTCGGTCACCGGGCCTCCCCGCTGTGGGAGGAGAAGCCGCACGGTGGCCACTACACGCAGGACGACATCCGGGAGATCGTCGCCTACGCCGCCGAGCGGCATATCACCGTCGTCCCCGAAATCGACGTGCCGGGACACTCGCAGGCCGCCATCGCCGCGTATCCGGAACTCGGCAACACCGATGTCGTCGACACGTCCGCCCTCACGGTCTGGGACAACTGGGGGATCTCTCCGAACGTACTCGCCCCCACCGACAACACGCTGCGCTTCTACGAGGGAGTGTTCGAGGAACTGCTCGATCTGTTCCCGTCGGAGTTCGTCCACGTCGGCGGTGACGAATGCCTCAAGGACCAGTGGCGGCAGTCGCCCACCGCGCAGGCCCGCATCGTCGAACTCGGGCTCGCCGACGAGGACGGACTCCAGGCCTGGTTCGTCGGGCACTTCGCCGACTGGCTGGCCGCGCGCGGACGCCGGCTCATCGGCTGGGACGAGATCCTGGAGGGCGGCCTGGCGCCGGGCGCGGCCGTGTCCTCGTGGCGCGGCTACGCGGGCGGGGTCGCCGCCGCACGGGCGGGCCACGACGTCGTCATGTGCCCCGAGCAGCAGGTCTACCTGGACTACCGGCAGCACGACGGCGCGGACGAGCCCGTCCCGATCGGATATGTCCGCACCCTCGAGGACGTCTACCGGTTCGAACCCGTTCCGGAGCAGCTGACGCCGGAGCAGGCGCGGCACGTGCTGGGCACCCAGGCCAACGTGTGGACCGAGGCGATGGAGGACCACGCCCGGGTGGACTACCAGACGTTCCCGAGGCTGGCGGCGTTCGCCGAGGTCGCCTGGGGCCGGCTGCCCGCCCCGGCGGACCGGGACTTCGCAGGCTTCGAGCGGCGCATGGCCGTCCACTACCGGCGGCTGGACGCCCTCGGCGTCGCCTACCGGCCGCCCGCCGGCCCGCACCCCTGGCAGCGGCGCCCCGGCGTCGCCGGCCGCCCGCTCGACGGCCCGCCCCCGAGCCGGTAGCGCGGGGCGGCGGGCCGGGACGGGCGCGGGTCGCGCCTTGGCGCGGTGCGGGTGTGGGTGCGGGTGCGGGATCGGCCGTCGTCCGGCGGTCCCGGCGGTCCCGGGGGTCCCGGGGCTCCCGGCGGTCCCAGGGCGTTGCCATGGCCCCGGGGCCGTGCCGGACCGGGCCGGGCCGGGCCGGGCTGTGTCGGGCCCTGCCGGGCCGTGGGCGGGGCCGACGCCGGGCCGTGCACGGCCGTGGACCGGACCGATGCCGGACCGTTCCCGGCCGTGGCCCGGGGGCCGACGCCCGACCGCCCCGGGTGCGGGGCCGCCCCGAACAGGTCACGGAAAAGCCGCGCAAGAGTCACCGAAGAGTGTCAATCGGTGTGCACCGGAGATCCTGTGCGAAACCCGGTTATCTCCCCGGTGAGGTGGGCGAATGCCTCCTAGCGGACCCCTGCGTTCGGGCCCTGCGAAGATGTGCCAGAGTTGCCACGTCCGCCCTGTCAGCACGTACCGTACGGCAGCACAGGTGGGACCAGGTGGGACCCAAGTGGGGCAGCGGGAAGGGGCAGCCGGTTTGACCACGCACGCACCGCAGGCGGCGCAGGCCGTTACGCTGCCCACGACGTTGGACGAAGCCGTGGCGGCGCTCTCCGCCATGCCCACGGCCGTGCCCGTCGCAGGCGGCACCGACCTCATGGCCGCGGTCAACTCCGGCCAGCTCAGACCGGCCGCCCTGGTCGGCCTCGGCCGGATCAGCGAGATCCGCGGCTGGCAGTACCAGGACGGGCACGCGCTGCTCGGCGCGGGCCTGACCCACGCCCGGATGGGCCGCCCCGACTTCGCCGCGCTGATCCCGGCGCTGGCCGCCGCGGCGCGCGCCGCGGGCCCGCCGCACATCCGCAACGCGGGCACCCTCGGCGGCAACATCGCCTCGGCGTCGCCCACCGGCGACGCGCTGCCGGTGCTCGCCGCCCTGGAGGCGACGCTGATCATCGCGGGCGCGGGCGGCGCCCGCCGCGAGATGCCCGTCTCGCACCTGCTGGCGGGCATGGAGATGCTGCGCGCCGGCGAACTCATCGGCTACGTGCGCGTGCCGCTGCTGCACGCCCCGCAGGTCTTCCTGAAGGCGACCGGCCGCACCGGCCCGGGCCGCGCCACCGCGTCCGTCGCGCTGGTCCTGGACCCCGCCCGGCGCGGTGTCAGGTGCGCGGTGGGAGCCATAGCGCCGATGCCGCTGCGGCCCCTGGAGGCCGAGCAGTGGGTCGCCCGGCTCATCGACTGGGACAACAACCGCACGATCGTCCCGGAGGCGCTGCACGCCTTCGGCGAGTACGTCGCCGCGGCCTGCATCCCGGACCCGGCGCCGGAGGTGGACGGTTCCGTGCCGACGCTTCCGCCCGCCGTACTGCACCTGCGGCGCACCGTCGCCGCGCTGGCCCGACGAGCACTGGGGAGGGCGCTGTCATGAGCGACGACCAGCACGGACAGGACACCCCCAGGGGCGGTGGCCGCTGGGACCCGCTGCCCCAGGGCGACTACGACGACGGGGCCACCGCCTTCGTGAAGCTGCCCGAGGGCGGCATCGAGGCGCTGCTGGCCGCGCGCGGCGACAGCCCGCTGGCCGCGCCCGGTCACGGTTACGTCCCGCCGCAGATCTCGGCCACGTCCCCGGACGCGCCGACCGACCCGGCCGCCACCGGCGGCTGGGGGGCGCCCGCGGAAGCCGGGCGCTGGCCCGAGCCCGACGCCATGCCCCAGCAGGCGGGCGCGAGCGACCGGTTCACGTACCACCCCGGCTCCACCGGCCAGTGGAACTTCGAGGACCCCGCGGCCGCCGGACCGGCCGAGCCCGCCGCGGCCCCCGGGCACGACGTGACGGGCCGCTGGTCGATCCCCGTCGCCACCGGCGACCTGCCGGACGAGTCCGGCGAGTTCACCACGTCGGCGCTGGTGGAGCAGTGGGGCGGGAACCCGCCCGCCACCCTCCCCGGCGGCGCGCCCGCCCCCTGGGCCACCGACACGACCGGTGCGGCGGGAGAGCCGTGGGGGCAGCAGGCGCTCGCGCAGCCGCACGCCGCCCACGCCGAGCCCCACGCGGAGCCGTACGCGCCCGCCCAGGCCGCTCCCGAGCCCTCCGAGGCCCCCGAGGGCGCCGGCGCACCCGAGGGCGCCCACGAGGCCCCTGGGGCGCACGAGGAGGCCGTCGAGCCCGCCGCCGAGGCCGACGCGCCCCCCGCGGACGAGCCGTCGGCCGACCACACGGAGACCGACGCCCCGCAGGACAGCGCCTCCGCGCCGGACGACGACCCCGCCGTGCCGTTCCACGACGACCACCCCCTCGCCTCCTACGTCCTGCGCGTCAACGGCTCCGAGCGCCCCGTCGCGGGCGCCTGGATCGGCGAGTCGCTGCTGTACGTGCTGCGCGAGCGGCTCGGCCTGGCGGGCGCCAAGGACGGCTGCTCGCAGGGCGAATGCGGGGCCTGCAACGTCCAGGTCGACGGCCGGCTCGTCGCCTCCTGCCTGGTCCCCGCCGTCACCGCCGCCGGCAGCGAGGTCCGTACCGTCGAGGGCCTGGCCGTCGACGGACGGCCCTCGGACGTGCAGCGGGCGCTCGCCAGGTGCGGCGCCGTGCAGTGCGGTTTCTGCGTGCCCGGCATGGCGATGACCCTGCACGACCTCCTGGAGGGCAACCCCGCCCCGACCGACCTGGAGGCCCGCCAGGCCCTGTGCGGCAACCTGTGCCGGTGCTCCGGGTACCGGGGCGTCCTCAACGCCGTGCACGAGGTGGTCGCCGAGCGCGAGGCGCTCGCCGCCGCCGAGGCCGAGGCCGAACCGGGCGCGACCGAGGCACGCATCCCGCACCAGGCCGGACCGGGCGCGGGCAGCGTCAACCCGGCCGCGTTCGACCTGCCGGGCGCCCCCGGCACCCCCGGCACACCGGGTCCGCACGACGGTACGTACGGCCAGGACGGAGGCCAGGCGTGAGCAACGAAGCCGCCACCGCGACCACCGCCGCGGAGGCAGCACCCGCCCCCGAGCCGATCCCGCACGGTCTCGGCGCCTCCCTGCGGCCCGCCGACGCGCGCGCCAAGACCGAGGGCACGTTCCCGTACGCCGCCGACCTGTGGGCCGAGGGCCTGCTGTGGGCGGCCGTGCTGCGCTCCCCGCACCCGCACGCGCGCATCGTCTCCATCGACACCAGCCACGCGCGCGAGATGCCCGGCGTACGGGCCGTCGTCACCCACGAGGACGTCCCCGGCAGCGCGCTGTACGGCCGCGGCCGGGCCGACCGCCCGGTGTTCGCCTCCGACGTCGTGCGCCACCACGGCGAGCCCATCG
Organism: Streptomyces sp. NPDC104096; assembly: GCF_055584385.1. NCBI lineage: Bacteria > Bacillati > Actinomycetota > Actinomycetes > Kitasatosporales > Streptomycetaceae > Streptomyces > Streptomyces sp. NPDC104096. The sequence continues at coordinate 87,765 of NZ_JBVJMD010000027.1, read as the reverse complement.
CCGCCGTCGCCGCCGACCACCCGGACACCGCGCGGATGGCCGCGGCCGCCGTCATCGTCGAGTACGAGGTGCACGAGCCGGTCATCGACCCCGAGCTGGCGTTCGAGGCGGAGGCCCTGCACCCGGACGGCAACCTGATCCGCCACATCCCGCTGCGCCACGGCGACGCGGACGCGGTCGGCGAGGTCGTCGTCGAGGGCCAGTACCGCATCGGCCGCCAGGACCCCGCGCCCATCGGCGCCGAGGCCGGCCTCGCCGTGCCCCGGCCCGACGGCGGCGTCGAGCTCTACCTCGCCTCCACCGACCCGCACGCCGACCGCGACACCGCCGCCGCCTGCTACGGCCTCGAACCGGAACGCGTCAAGATCGTCGTCACCGGTGTGCCCGGCGCCACCGCCGACCGCGAGGACCAGGGCTTCCAGCTCCCGCTGGGCCTGCTGGCGCTGAAGACCGGCTGCCCGGTGAAGCTGACGGCGACGCGCGAGGAGTCCTTCCTCGGGCACGTCCACCGCCACCCCACCCTGCTGCGCTACCGCCACCACGCCGACGCCGAGGGCCGGCTGGTGAAGGTCGAGGCGCAGATCCTGCTCGACGCGGGCGCCTACGCCGACACCTCCGCCGAGGCACTGGCCGCCGCGGTCTCCTTCGCCTGCGGCCCCTACGTCGTCCCGAACGCCTTCATCGAGGGCTGGGCGGTGCGCACCAACAACCCGCCCTCCGGCCACGTCCGCGGCGAGGGCGCCATGCAGGTCTGCGCCGCCTACGAGGCGCAGATGGACAAGCTCGCGAAGAAGCTCGGCCTGGACCCCGCCGAGGTGCGCCTGCGCAACGCCCTGGCCACCGGGGACATCCTGCCCACCGGCCAGAGCGTGACCTGCCCGGCGCCGGTCGCCGAACTGCTCCAGGCGGTACAGGAGTTCCCGCTCCCGCCACTGCCCAAGGACACCCCCGAGGACGAGTGGCTGCTGCCCGGCGGCCCCGAGGGCGCGGGCGAACCCGGCGCGGTGCGCCGGGGCGTGGGCTACGGCGTCGGCATGGTGCACATGCTCGGCGCGGAGGGCGCCGACGAGGTCTCCACCGCGACCGTGAAGGTCCACGACGGCGTGGCCACCGTGCTGTGCGCGGCCGTGGAGTCCGGCCAGGGCTTCACCACCCTGGCCCGCCAGATCGTCCAGGAGACCCTCGGCATCGACGAGGTGCACGTGGCGCCGGTCGACACCGACCAGCCGCCCGCGGGCCCCGGCTGCCGGGGCCGGCACACCTGGGTGTCCGGCGGCGCGGTCGAACGGGCCGCCAAGATGGTCCGTACGCAGCTCCTCCAGCCCCTGGCGCACAAGTTCGGCATGTCCACCGAGCTGCTCCAGATCACCGACGGCAAGATCACGTCGTACGACGGGGTGCTGTCCACCACCGTCACCGAGGCCCTGGAGGGCAAGGAGCTGTGGGCCACGGCCCAGTGCCGCCCCCACCCGACGGAGCCGCTCGACGAGTCGGGCCAGGGCGACGCCTTCGTGGGCCTCGCCTTCTGCGCGATCCGCGCGGTCGTCGACGTGGACATCGAACTCGGCTCGGTACGGGTCGTGGAGCTGGCCGTCGCCCAGGACGTCGGCCGGGTCCTCAACCCGATCCAGCTCGCGGCGCGCATCGAGGCGGGCGTCACCCAGGGCGTCGGCATCGCCCTCACCGAGAACCTGCGCACCCCGCGCGGCCTGGTCCGCCACCCCGACCTCACCGGGTACGCCCTGCCCACCGCGCTGGACGCGCCCGACATCCGGATCGTCAAGCTCGTCGAGGAGCGGGACGTGGTCGCGCCCTTCGGGGCGAAGGCCGTCAGCGCGGTACCCGTCGTGACCTCCCCCGCGGCGATCGCCTCCGCGGTACGGGCCGCCACGGGCCGCCCGGTCAACCGGCTGCCGATCCGCCCGCAGGCTGCGGTGGTGACCGACCGGTGACCGCCCCCGGGCAGGAGCCCGAACCCCGGAGCTACGAGCCGGCGCCCGGGGTCGGCAAGCTGCTGATGTGGGTCCTGCTGTTCGTCCTGGCCGCGGTGGTCGTGGTGCTGGGCGGCGTGTACTTCACCTGAGGCGCTGAAGCCCAGGGGCCCCTGAGGCCTTGAGCCCGGCCGCGCCGTCCGCGCGGGCCGGGCCGTCGCGTCGCGCTTCCCACCGCCCTGCCGCCGGCCGGGGGAGCCGGTGCGGTGATTTCGGTGGGACGGGAACGTACGGGAGGGACCCGGCGTCTTTCTCCCCGGGTCCGTTGTCAGTGGTGCCGCGTAGTGTTCCGGGCAGTGGGACGGCGCGCCCGCGGTGCCGGCCCGTCAGGGGACTGCGGGACAGCGGCACTTCGACAGCGACTGCACGCACGGGGGCATCATGAGCACGACCGACACCGCCGGTACCGGGGTGATCACCTTCACCGAGGACGAACTGGATCCGTACGTCACCCACGCGCCGACGCGCCGCTGGCTGAGCGGCCCCGGCCTGCCCGCCGACGGCGACCTGCTGTCCTTCGCCGCGCTGCGCACGGACGGCCTGCGCACCGTCGCCGACTCCACCGGTGCTCCCGACCGGCTGACGACGGAGCTGCGCGACCGGCTGGTCATCGGCGGGATCCTGGGCGTGGACGGCCGCGAGACCGAGTCGCTGCTGCTCGACGGCGCGACCGGCGCGATCTCGACGACGTACTTCCTGCACGACCGCCCCGACCTGATGGACAGCCACCCGCTGGCCCCCTCGCTGGAGAAGCTGGTGCGCTTCGCCACGGCGGCGGACGAACTGGCGGCCCTGCGCGGCCAGTTCGCCTCGTACGCGGGACGTCTCGGCCCCCGGGCGGCGGCGCAGGCCGCACGGCATCTGCTCGCGCTGTTCGAGGAGGGCACGGACGGCGCCCCGGGCCCGTTCTGGCGGATGACCGCGGTGATCCGTCCCCTGTCCCTGGTGGCGGGCCCGGGCACGACGTCCGGGCTCGCCCTGGACCTGCCGCCCCGCCTGCTGGACGAGGCGTTCGGCGCGGGCCGGATCGCCCGCTTCGAGGAGGTCGACTTCCCGCCCGCGCTCACCCACGAGCCGACCCGCCGCTTCCTGCGGGAGACGGGCCTGCCGGAGGACGGCTACTGGTTCGCGCTGGACACGGACGTGCCGCTGGCGTCCCTCGCCGAGTACCACGCCGCCGAGCGGGAGGACGCCGGGCCGGCCGCCGACCGCCTCCCGGCCGACGCCGACCGGCTGATCCGCCTCGGCCACCTCCTGGAGGACACCAGCCTGGTCGTCGACGGCGCCACCGGCACGGTCCTGTGCTGGAGCGAACCCGACGCCACCCTGCGTCCCCTCAACGCCGACGTCTCCACGCTCGCCTTCACCCTCTGGCTGATCAACCGCGAGAAGTCCCTGGACGCGGTGCACGCCCTCACCGAGGCCTACGGTCAACTGGCCGACACGATGTCCCGCACCCTCGCCCAGGCCGATCCCCTGGCCTGCGACCCGACCCCGACCACCGCCACGGACGACGGCCGCCGCTACTGGCCGGAGGCCTTCGGCGACGAGGCGGGCGGCGGCCTGTACGCATGAGACAGGGCGGCACCCCCGAGGGTGCGGCCCTGTCGTTCTGCCCGGTCGGGCAGGTGGAGGCCATGGCGGGATTCGAACCCACGTAACTCGCTTTGCAGGCGAGCCCCTAAGCCACTCGGGCACACGGCCGGGTCGGTGGAGGCTGCGGGCCTCCGTTCCGAACTCGATGAGATGACCGTAGGGCGGGGCGGGGGAGGGGCTCAAGGGCGACGCCGGGGCTGCAACACGACTGCCATACGCCGTTCATGAACGGGGTTCCCGGACAGGCGTGACGGGGCTCCCGAGCGGGGTGCGGCACGGGGTCGCGCGGAGGGGCGCGAGGGGGGGCGGCGGTCGTAGGACCAAGGTCTCAGACCTGTCCCAACCACCCGACAGGTGTCAAAGTCGGTCGTGGACCTTACCCTGTCGACCATGACCGCCCTGGAACCACGCGACACCGCTGTCGCAGACGTCACCCACCCCCTGCCGGCCGCCGAGTGCGAGGAGAGCACCGTGCTGAGCCGGGCCTACCGGGCGCTCAGCATCGGGATGGTGTCCGTCGTCCTGCTCATCGCCTTCGAGGCGACCGCCGTCGCCACCGCGATGCCGGTGGCCGCACGGGATCTGGACGGGGTGTCGCTGTACGCGTTCGCGTTCTCCGGGTACTTCACGACCAGCCTGCTGGGGATGGTGCTCGCCGGGCAGTGGTCCGACCGCAAGGGTCCGCTGGGCGCGCTGACCAGCGGAATCGCCGCCTTCGCGGCGGGGCTGGTGATGTCCGGCACGGCGCGGTCGATGTGGCCGTTCATCGCGGGGCGGGCCGTGCAGGGGCTGGGCGGCGGACTGGTGATCGTCGCGCTGTACGTCATCGTCGGCCGCGCCTATCCGCCCCGGCTGCGCCCGGCGATCATGGCCGCGTTCGCCGCGAGCTGGGTCGTGCCGTCGGTGGTCGGACCGCTGGCCGCCGGAGCGGTGACCGAGCAGCTCGGCTGGCGGTGGGTGTTCCTCGGCATCCCCGTGCTGGTCGTCTTCCCGCTGGCGCTCGCGCTGCCGCAGATCCGGCGGCGCGCGGCGGGGCCGGTGGGAGGGGAGGCGGCGGCCTTCGACCGGCGCCGGATCCGGCTCGCCGTCGGGATCTCCCTGGGCGCCGGGCTGATCCAGTACGCCGCCCAGGACCCGCGCCCGAGCTCGCTGCTCCCTGCCGCCGTGGGCGCCGTGCTGCTCGTGCCCGCCGTCCTCGGCCTGCTGCCGCACGGCACCTGGCGGGCGGGCAGGGGGCTGCCCTCGGTCGTGCTGCTGCGCGGGCTGGCGGCCGGGTCCTTCGTCGCCGCCGAGTCCTTCGTACCGCTGATGCTCGTCACCCAGCGGGGGCTGTCGCCGACGGCGGCCGGGTTCTCCCTGGCGGCGGGCGGCGTGACCTGGGCGCTGGGTTCGTGGGTGCAGTCCCGGCCGCGGATGGAGCCGTACCGGGATCGGCTGACGACGGCCGGCATGGTGCTGGTCGTGGCCGCCATCGCCGTGGTTCCCAGCGTGCTGATCCACTCCGTGCCCGTCTGGACCGTCGCCGTCGTCTGGGCGTTCGGCTGCCTCGGGCTGGGGCCGGTGATCTCCTCCACCGGCGTGCTGCTGCTCCAGCTCTCCGCCCCCGAGGAGGCGGGCGCCAACTCCGCCGCCCTCCAGATCTCCGACGGCCTCTCCAGCGCCCTGCTGCTCGCGGCGGGCGGTGCCGCCTTCGCGGCGCTCGGCGGCGGCTCCGTCGCCGACGCCACCGGGGCCCGTCCGGCCGCCTTCGCCGCCGTGTTCCTGCCGATGGCGGCGGTGGCGCTGGTGGGCGCCTGGGTGACCACACGGCTGCGGGAGCGGTGACGTGCTCGGGCGCGACGGCCGTCGGTGAGCGAGCGTGACCTTTCTCGCCCCGGCCCCGGTGGCGATCTCGCCGCCGTGTCGACGGAGATGACGTAGGGATGACGTACAGCCTGGTCATCGGCGTGATCTAGGGCCGGGCGACGGCGCCGGGGCGATCGCGGGACTGTGAGGTGGGTCCCAACCGGCGGTGGTGCGGGCTCGTCCACGCTTCGTCGGCACCGGGCCGCCGGTAGGGTGGCCCGGTTGTCATACGTAGCCGAGCCGCACCCCTACCCCTCCCCGGAGACCGTGACTACTGCCGCCGCCACCTCCAGTTCGTCGCACTCGCACCACCTCTCACCGGCCTTCCCGGGCCGTGCCCCCTGGGGCACCGCAAGCAAGCTGCGTGCCTGGCAGCAGGGCGCGATGGAGAAGTACGTCCAGGAGCAGCCGCGCGACTTCCTCGCCGTTGCCACCCCCGGCGCCGGCAAGACGACCTTCGCGCTGACGCTGGCCTCCTGGCTGCTGCACCACCACGTCGTGCAGCAGGTGACGGTGGTCGCGCCGACCGAGCACCTGAAGAAGCAGTGGGCGGAGGCGGCCGCGCGGATAGGGATCAAGCTGGACCCCGAGTACAGCGCGGGCCCGCTCAGCCGGGAGTACCACGGCGTCGCCGTCACCTACGCAGGTGTCGGGGTGCGGCCCATGCTGCACCGCAATCGGTCCGAGCAGCGCAAGACGCTGGTCATCCTCGACGAGATCCACCACGCCGGTGACTCCAAGTCCTGGGGCGAGGCCTGCCTGGAGGCGTTCGAGCCGGCGACCCGGCGGCTCGCGCTGACCGGTACGCCGTTCCGGTCCGACACCAACCCCATCCCCTTCGTGACGTACGAGGAGGGCAACGACGGGATCCGGCGCTCCTCGGCCGACTACACGTACGGCTACGGCAACGCGCTCGCCGACCACGTCGTGCGGCCGGTCATCTTCCTCTCCTACAGCGGCAACATGCGCTGGCGGACGAAGGCGGGCGACGAGATCGCCGCCCGGCTCGGCGAGCCGATGACCAAGGACGCCGTCTCGCAGGCCTGGCGCACCGCGCTCGACCCGCGCGGCGAGTGGATGCCCAGCGTGCTGCGCGCCGCCGACCAGCGGCTCACCGAGGTCAGGAAGGGCATCCCGGACGCGGGCGCCCTGGTGATCGCCTCCGACCAGGACTCCGCGCGCGCCTACGCCAAGCTGATCCGCGAGATCACCGGGACGAAGGCGACGCTCGTCCTGTCCGACGACACCGGCGCCTCGAAGCGGATCGACGACTTCAGCGCGAGCACCGACCGGTGGATGGTCGCGGTCCGCATGGTGTCCGAGGGCGTCGACGTGCCGCGGTTGGCGGTCGGCGTGTACGCCACCACCATCTCCACCCCGCTGTTCTTCGCCCAGGCCGTCGGGCGTTTCGTGCGGTCCCGGCGGCGCGGCGAGACCGCGTCCGTCTTCCTGCCGACCGTCCCCGACCTGCTCACCTTCGCCAACGAGATGGAGGTCGAGCGCGACCACGCCCTCGACAAGCCGAAGAAGGAGGGCGAGGAGGACCCTTACGCCGAGTCCGAGAAGGAGATGGACGAGGCGAACAAGGAGCAGGACGAGGACACCGGCGAGCAGGAGCAGTTCTCCTTCGAGGCGCTGGAGTCCGAGGCCGTCTTCGACCGGGTCCTGTACGACGGCGCCGAGTTCGGCATGCAGGCCCACCCGGGCAGCGAGGAGGAGCAGGACTACCTCGGCATCCCGGGTCTGCTGGAGCCGGACCAGGTGCAGTTGCTGCTCCAGAAGCGGCAGGCCCGGCAGATCGCGCACAGCCGCAAGAAGCCGGACGGCGAGGCCGACCTGCTCGAACTGCCCGCCGAGCGGCGGCCGGTCGTCTCCCACAAGGAGATGATGGAGCTGCGCAAGCAGCTCAACACGATGGTCGGCGCGTACGTCCACCAGAGCGGCAAACCGCACGGGGTGATCCACACCGAGCTGCGGCGCGTGTGCGGCGGACCGGCGAGCGCCGAGGCGACGGCCGGACAGCTGCGGCAGCGGATCGCCAAGGTGCAGGAGTGGGCCACCCGGATGCGCTGAGGCGAGGCCGGCCCGCCTCCGCCGCGCAGCACGGCCGTGCCGTGCGACCCGGCCGCGTGATCGGTCCCGCGACAGCGGCGAGCGCGGCAGTGGCGCGCGCGGTGGAGCGCGCGCGGTGCGGCGTGCGCCGTACGTACCGGGACAAAGGCAGGTAGTCCCCACCGGTCGGTGACCGGATTCTGGACGGAGCCTTCCGCTGAGCGAACCGGCTTCGCTACTGTCCCGCTACGCACACGCCCCGTGGCAGCGCCGCCGCGGAGCGCAGCCGTGAAGCGACCGTGCCCGGACCTGCCGGGCCGTCCTGCCGATCGGCGGCCTCTGAAGCGCGTCAGGGACGGGACTCCATGACGCATCCGCCGCGAGGGGTCGCCGGCCTCACCACCTAAGGAGTGGGCGTCGTGACCGCGGAGACCTCCCAGACGCTCGACCGGGGACTGCGAGTCCTCAAACTGCTGGCCGACACCGACCACGGGCTGACCGTCACCGAACTCTCCAACAAACTGGGTGTCAACCGGACCGTTGTGTACCGGTTGCTCGCCACGCTGGAACAGCACGCGCTCGTACGACGGGACCTGGGCGGGCGAGCCCGGGTCGGGCTGGGTGTGCTGCGGCTGGGCCGTCAGGTGCATCCGCTGGTCAGGGAGGCCGCGTTGCCGGCCCTGCGCGCCCTGGCCGAGGACATCGGCGCCACGGCGCACCTCACCCTGGTGGACGGGTCGGAGGCGCTGGCCGTGGCCGTGGTCGAGCCGACGTGGACGGACTACCACGTGGCCTACCGGGCCGGATTCCGTCATCCGCTGGAGCGCGGGGCCGCGGGCAAGGCGATCCTCTCCGCCCGGCAGCAGACCTCGGAGGAGCCGGGGTGCATCCTGACGCACGGCGAACTGGAGGCCGGGGCGAGCGGGGCGGCCGCGCCGCTGCTGGGCGTGACCGGCGTCGAGGGCAGTGTGGGTGTGGTGATGCTCGCGGACGCGGTGCCGGAGCGGGTCGGACCGCGCGTGGTCGACGCGGCCCGGGAGGTCGCGGAGGCGCTGCGCTGAGGCGCTGCGCCGGGACGGAGGCCGCGGCGCTGTGCCGCGGCGCCGTGTCGAGGTGCTGTGCCGAGGTGCCGTGTCGAGGTGCTGTGCCGAGGTGCCGTGTCGAGGCGGGGCCGACGTCCGGGAGGGCCGGGAGCGACCGGCCCCCGGCCCGTCGGCGCCGCCGCGTTAGATTGATCCTGTGCTCTCTCGCCTCACACGCCTCCAGGCTCTCACCGTCTGCGCCGTGCCCGTCGTGGCCCTGCTCGCCACGGCGGCCTTCGCGCCGCTGCCGTTCTCGATCGCGCAGCCCGGTATGACGGCCGACGTCCTAGGCAAGAACCAGGGCACCCCGGTGATCACCGTCTCCGGTGCGCCGGTCCGCGGCACGAGCGGACAGCTGCGGATGACGACCATCGAGGCGACGGGCCCGGACGCGGACGTCTCGCTGAGCGAGGTGATCGACGGCTGGTTCGCCAAGGACCGGGCGATCATGCCGCGCGACGCGGTCTACCCGGGCGGTGGGAACACCAAGGAGATCGAGCAGCACAACACCGAGCAGATGAAGGAGTCCCAGGACGCGGCGACCCAGGCGGCGCTGGGCTATCTCCGTCTGGACGACAAGGACGTGAAGGTCACCCTGAAGCTCGCCGACGTCGGCGGACCCAGCGCGGGCCTGCTGTTCTCCCTGGGGATCGTCGACAAGCTCGACGGCGACGGCAGCGGCGGCGACCTCACGGGCGGCCGGACCGTGGCCGGCACCGGGACGATCACCGCCGACGGCAAGGTCGGCGCGGTCGGCGGAGTGGGGCTGAAGACGCAGGCCGCGCGGCGGGACGGGGCGACGGTGTTCCTGGTGCCGAAGGACGAGTGCTCCGACGCCGAGTCCCAGCTGCCCGCGGGGCTGCGGCTGGTTCCGGTGACCACGCTGAAGGGCGCGGTCGGCGCACTGGTGGCGCTGGAGAAGGGGAAGGGCTCGGTTCCGAGCTGCTAGGGCCGTTCGCTCGGATCGGCCCGGCGGCGCGCTCTCGCCGGTCTCAGTGCGCGAACGCGGGCCTGGGCGGGGTGGCCAGGCGCAGCCCGACCTCGACGAGGGTCCAGCCCAGCCGGGTGCGGAGTTCGCCGGGGTGCCGGGTCCCGGTGGCCAGCCGGTGGCTCTCGGCCCGGTCGCGGAGGTCGGTGGCGTGGTGCGCGGCGAGCTGGCTTTCGAGGTGCATCTCGGTGTTCCTCTCAGTCCGTGCGGATGGGGAAGAGGTGCGTGTGGAGTCGTACCGTCTCGGTTTCCCGGCCGTCCGCCTCGCGGCCCAACTGCCGGTATTCATCGATCAGTTCGTGCGTCCTGGCGATGAGTTCGGCGGCCAGCTCGGGTGTCAGCCGCAGGGTCGCGTCACTCATGTCGGAGCCGTCGGACCAGTCCTTGGACCACTCGCCCCGGGTGGCGAGCCAGGAGGACAGCTCGCGGGCGTGGAGTCCCGCCATCTCGTGCAGGAACGCCTCGGCCACTCCCCGGATCTCGGGGTCGGCCTCGTCGAAGTCGGTGGTGTCGAGGAACAGCCCCTGGTCCACCGCCTGCCACCAGCGTTCCCGCCCCTTGCCCTGCTGCGGCGCGTCCTCGACGAAGCCGTGGGCGGCGAGCTGGCGCAGGTGGTAGCTGGTCGAGCCGCTCGACTCGCCGAACCGCTCGGCCAGCCGGGAGGCGGTCGCCGGGCCGCGCTGCCGCAGGTCCTCCAGCAGCTGCATCCGGAGCGGGTGCGCGAGCCCCCGCAGCGAGCGGGCGTCGAGCTGACGCCGCTTCCGTTCCTCGTGCTCCGTCATGCCTACAAAGATAGCGTTGCAAAGAATTCCTTGCAACGGGTTCTTTGCAAGTCGCTCGTCCGGATGCCGCCGACCGGGCCGATCCGTGTCGCGCCGCTCAGGCCGGGTCCCGGTCCTCCGCCGCCTGTTCCACCAGCGGGATGATCCGCAGCGGAACGGCGTTCTCCATCACGATCGCGGTCGAGGCCCGGACGATCCCGTCGAAACCGACGACCAGGTCGATGACGCGCTGGAGGTCGGCGTTGGAGCGGGCCACCAGCCGGCACAGCATGTCCCCGCCGCCGGTGGTCGTGTGCAGCTCCAGCATCTCCGGCACGGTCGCCAGGTGAGCCCGTACGTCCGCCCCCTGCCCCTGCCGGATCTGGAGGGTGGCGAACGCGGTGACGGGATAGCCGAGCGCCGCCGGGTCGACCTGGGGCCCGAACCCGCGGATGACCCCGTTGGACTGGAGCCGGTCCAGCCGCGCCTGCACGGTCCCGCGCGCGACCCCCAGCCGCCGCGACATCTCCAGCACCCCGATGCGCGGCTCACGGGCCAGCAGCACGATGATCCGGCCGTCCAGTCGATCGATCGCCATACCCTGCGCCTCCGCGATGGTCATCATGTACAGAAAGCCCGCCGTCACGGGCATTCTGCTGCACAGATTGCCCAATGAATACGCGAACTGTTGCGCACCTTGCAGGGCCGGTCCAGGCTGCCGCCATGACCCAGACCACAGACCACACTCCCGACACGACCGCCCGGCAGGACGATCCCTTCCCGGTCAAGGGAATGGACGCGGTCGTCTTCGCCGTGGGCAACGCCAAGCAGGCCGCGCACTACTACTCCAGCGCCTTCGGCATGCGCCGGGTGGCCTACTCCGGACCGGAGAACGGCAACCGCGAGACCGCGAGCTACGTCCTGGAGAGCGGCTCGGCCCGCTTCGTCTTCACCTCCGTGATCAAGCCCACCACCGCCTGGGGCCACTTCCTGGCCCAGCACGTGGCCGAGCACGGCGACGGCGTCGTCGACCTCGCCATCGAGGTCCCGGACGCCCGCCGCGCGTACGCCTACGCGATCGAGCACGGCGCCCGCTCGGTCGCCGAGCCCTACGAGCTCAAGGACGAGCACGGCACGGTGGTCCTGGCCGCGATCGCGACGTACGGCGAGACCCGCCACACGCTCGTCGACCGCTCCGGCTACGACGGCCCGTACCTGCCCGGGTTCGTGACCGCGGGACCGATCGTCGAGCCGCCCGCCCAGCGCACCTTCCAGGCCGTCGACCACTGCGTCGGCAACGTCGAGCTCGGCCGGATGAACGAGTGGGTCGGCTTCTACAACCAGGTCATGGGCTTCACGAACATGAAGGAGTTCGTGGGCGACGACATCGCGACCGAGTACAGCGCGCTGATGTCGAAGGTCGTCGCCGACGGCACGCTCAAGGTCAAGTTCCCGATCAACGAGCCCGCCGTCGCCAAGAAGAAGTCCCAGATCGACGAGTACCTGGAGTTCTACGGCGGCGCCGGCGTCCAGCACATCGCCCTCAACACGAACGACATCGTGCGCACGGTACGGACGATGCGCGCGGCCGGCGTGGAGTTCCTGGACACCCCCGACTCCTACTACGACACCCTCGGCGAGTGGGTCGGCGACACCCGCGTCCCCGTGGAGACCCTGCGCGAGCTGAAGATCCTCGCCGACCGCGACGAGGACGGCTACCTGCTCCAGATCTTCACCAAGCCGGTCCAGGACCGTCCGACCGTCTTCTTCGAGATGATCGAGCGGCACGGCTCGATGGGCTTCGGCAAGGGCAACTTCAAGGCCCTGTTCGAGGCGATCGAGCGCGAGCAGGAGAAGCGCGGCAACCTGTAACCGCCCGCGGTGACCCTCCCGCTGTAACCGCCCGCGCGACGGGCCGACCGGTACCCGGTCGGCCCGTCGCGGCTGCGCCGCCCCCGTCTCTCGTCTATCTCCCGCCGCCCGGACCCTTCACGTCCGCCGGCAGACTGTCGTCCGGTTCGCCCAGCTGTGCCAGCGCCGCCCGCGCGGCCGGCGCCCCCAGCGGCGAGAAGTCCGGATTGATCCGCAGCGCGTCCTGGAGATGCCGGCGCGCGGAACCGAGCCGGTCCAGATGCTGCTCGATCACCCCCCGGTGATACGCGTACAGGGCGCTGCGCACCCCGCCGCCGTGCACCTTGTCCGTCGCGGTCCCGGCGAACTTCAGCGCCTCCTTGTCCTCCCCGGTCCGGTGCAGCGCCCACCCCAGCGCGTCGGCCACCGCGATACCCGGCTGCCGCTTCCACTCGGCGCGCAGACGCCGCACCGCGGACTCCCGATCGCCGTGGTCCGCCTCGAACAGCCCGAGCACCAGCTCCTCGTCCGCCCCTCCCTTGGCAGCGTCGCCGACCCGCCTCCGCAGCACGTCGTACTGCTCCTGCGCCTTCTGCCCGAGGCCCACCGACTCGTACAGCTCGCCCAGCTCCAGCGCGTACTGCGGCAGCGGCTGCCTGGCCAGCGCCGACCGGTAGGCGGCCACCGCCTCCGGCGTCCGCCCCAGCGCCGCCAGCACCCGCCCCTGACCGGCCCGCGCGGCCCACTGGTCGGGGTCCAGCCGTACCGCCTCCCCGTAGCGCTGCAGCGCCTCCGCCGTGTCCCCGCGCTCCCACGCCAGTTGCCCGGCCTGCTCCTGGTACGCCGCCTGCTCCGCCGGGCCCTGCGCGCCCGCCGCCGCGTCGGCGACCGTGGCCGCCGCGTCCTCGCGCCAGCCCCGGTCCCGGTAGACCGCGGCGGCCTCCGCCAGCGTGGCCGGCCCCTTGCGCAGCGCCATCAGCTTGTCGAGGGTGCTGCGGGCCTTCTTGTAGTCGCCGAGCCCGGTGTACGCGTCGATCAGCAGCGGATACGTCGTCCACCGCTTCGGCGCCTGCTTCAGCGCCGTCTCGCCCCACTTGCGCGCGGCCGGGAAGTCACGGCGCGCGTTCGCCAGCGCCGCAAGTCCGTCCAGCGCCTCCGGGTTGCCCTTGGGCTGCCTGCTCAGCGAGGTGCGCAGCGCCTCCTCGGCCCGCGGGTAGTAGGCGGTCTGCGCCGTCCGCCGCCCCCGCTCCACATAGGCGGCCCCGAGCACCGCCCATGACGCGGCGTCCTTCGGGTGGACCCGCAGATACGTCTCCCGCTGCCCGATCAGCGCCGTCAGATCGGGCAGCGCCGCCGGCACCCCGTCCCTGACCGCGGCCAGTGCCCGCGCCCCGTACGCCGGGGCCCCGTGTGCCGGAGCGGGGTGCCCCACGGCCGGCCGCAGCGTCGTCGTCGGCAGCAGCAACAGCGTCGCGCCCAGCGTGATGCACACCAAGGCCGCGACGAGCAGCAGCCGCCGGACGACACGCCCGGCGGAAGCCGGCCGTCCGGACGAGGTCACGGAAGTCGGTGGTTGTCCGTCCATGGCGCTCACTGTGCGGGAGCGCGGCCACCGCAGCGCGGCAGCCGAAGGGAGCCGCGGACGGGGTTCACACCGATGGCCGCGAGTGCGAACCTTTGATCATGAGCCGTATCGAAGCGCCTCGTGACGAAGCGACCGGAAACGCGACCGGAACCCTCCTCGACCGTCTCCGGGACGGCCTGCCCGCCGACGCGGTCCTCACCGACCCCGACGTCACCGCCTCGTACGCCAACGACATGGCCAGCTTCTGCCCGGCCGGCGCCCCGGCCGCGGTCGTGCTCCCGCGTACGGTCGAACAGGTCCAGCACGTCATGCGGGTCGCCACCGAACTGCGCGTCCCGGTCGTCCCGCAGGGCGCCCGCACCGGCCTGTCCGGCGGCGCCAACACCTCCGAGGGCTGTATCGCGCTGTCGCTGACGAAGATGGACCGGATCCTGGAGATCAGCCCGGTCGACCGGATCGCCGTCGTCGAGCCGGGCGTCGTCAACGCCGTCCTGTCCCGGGCGGTCGACGAGCACGGGCTGTACTACCCGCCCGACCCCTCCAGTTGGGAGACGTGCACGATCGGCGGCAACATCGGCACCGCCTCCGGCGGCCTGTGCTGCGTGAAGTACGGGGTCACCGCCGAGTACGTCCTCGGCCTGGACGTGGTGCTCGCCGACGGCCGGCTGATGTCCACCGGCCGCCGCACCGCCAAGGGCGTCGCCGGGTACGACCTGACCCGGCTGTTCGTCGGCTCCGAGGGCTCGCTCGGCATCGTCGTACGGGCCGTGCTGGCGCTCCGGCCCAAGCCGCCGGCCCAGCTGGTGCTGGCCGCCGAGTTCGCGTCCGCTGCCGCCGCCTGCGACGCGGTCTGCCGGATCATGGCCGGAGGGCATGTGCCGTCCCTCCTCGAACTCATGGACCGTACGACGGTGAAGGCCGTCAACGACCTCGCCCACATGGGCCTGCCGGAGACCACCGAGGCGCTGCTCCTGGCCGCCTTCGACACACCCGACCCGGCCGCCGACCTCGCGGCCGTCGCCGCCCTGTGCGAGGCGGCCGGCGCCACCCAGGTGGTGCCGGCCGACGACGCCGCCGAGTCCGAACTGCTGCTCCAGGCGCGCCGGATGTCGCTCGTCGCGCTGGAGGCGGTCAAGGGCACGACGATGATCGACGACGTGTGCGTGCCGCGCTCGCGGCTCGGCGAGATGCTGGAGGGGGTCGAGCGGATCGCCGAGAAGTACCGGCTGACCATCGGCGTCTGCGCGCACGCGGGTGACGGCAACACCCACCCGACGGTCTGCTTCGACGCCCAGGACCCCGAGGAGTCCGCGCGGGCCCGCGAGTCCTTCGACGAGATCATGGCGCTCGGCCTGGAGCTCGGCGGCACCATCACCGGCGAGCACGGCGTGGGCGTGCTGAAGAAGGAGTGGCTGGCGCGTGAACTCGGGCCGGTGGGGCTGGAGATGCAGCGGGCGGTCAAGCAGGTCTTCGACCCGCTGGGCATCCTGAACCCGGGCAAGCTGTTCTGATCCGCCCGGCGGCGCACCGCCCGCCGGGACCCGCGGCGCACCGCCCGCCGGGACCCGCGCCGCACTCCCCCTAGAGGGATCCCGCGCCTCACTCCCCGTCCTGGGACTCGTCCGACGGCCACGGGTCGCGCAGCCACAGCTCGTCCACGGGTGTCGGGGCGAGCAGTTCGGTCAGGCCGTCGTCCAGCCCGAGCCGCCCGCCCTCCGTCCCCGGCGGAACCAGCCGCAGCGTGCGCTCCAGCCAGGCCGACACCTGCGCCGTCGGGGCCTCCAGCAGCGCGTCCCCCTCCGGCGCGCTGAGCGCGATCAGCACCACGCCCCGGCCTTCGACCTTCGTCGGCCACACCCGCACGTCCCCGTGTCCGCACGGCCGGAACACCCCCTCCACCAGCAGCTCACGGGCGAAGGTCCAGTGCACGGGGTGCTCGGAGTGGATGTGGAAGCCGATGTGGACGGCGTACGGATCGGCTGCGCGGTAGATGAGCCGGGCCGGGACGGGGATGCTGTGCTCCGGCGACAGGATGAGCGTGAGCTCCAGCTCGCGCTCGACCACGGTCTCCTTCATGGCGCTGCGTTCCTCTCTCGTGCGGGGCCGCCGGGATGGGCCCGCCCGGGGGAGAGAGGCGCGGGAGGCAACCATTACGCGGATTCGCGGAACTTTTCTCCGGACTTCCTTCCGAGCGTGTGAAGCAGATGCACGAGGTTGCCCGGAAAGGGGCGGGTCGGGCGGGAGTGGCGGTGCGGATTGCGCTCGTCTGATAGATGTGGAGGCCCTCATTTGACCTCCGAGCAGATACGGGACGACGGACATGAGCGCCCCAACCCCGGCATCCGGTGACGACAGGCCCCGCGAGGGGTACTACCCGGACCCGTCCATTCCTGGCTATGTCCGGTACTGGAACGGTGCCTCCTGGGTACCGGGCACCAGCCGTCCGGCCCCGTCCGACGGAGCGCCGCTCGTCCCGCTGGCCGCCGCCCCGCAGCCGCCCGCGCCCGCGCCCGCGCCGGTCGAGGAGACCGGCCCGCACTTCTTCGACGAGGACCCGCAGCCGCGTCCGGTCACCCCGGCCGAAGCCCAGCACGGCAGCCGTCCCGAGCCCGCGTCGGCCTGGGGCGCCGACCCTGCCCGGCAGTCCGGCTTCGGCGCGGACAAGGACCGCCGGGTCTCCTGGGGCACCCCGCAGGCCGCCGACCCCCGGGTGACCGCGTCCGGCGGCCGCCCGGCCGGTACGGACGGTACGGCGACGCCTCCCGCGGCCGCGGACCCCGCCGAGCGTGCCGTCGACGACTCGTTCGTCCTGCGTCGGCCGACGGTCGGGCCCGCGGCGACGCCGGGCGCCCCGGCCCCGGGTGAGGCCTCCGGCCCCGTCGGGGACGACGGCACCATGACCTTCCGGCCCGTTCCCCCGCGCACGGCGCAGCAGGACGGTGCGCCGGGGTCGGGTCCGCAGGGTCCCGTCGGGGCTTCCCCGGCCGGCGCCGCCGGCCCACGGCCCGGTTTCGGGGCCGGGAAGGCCGCGGCGGCCCGCGCGGCGGCCGCCCAGACGCCAGGACAGGCACCCGGGCAGGCGCCGGGACGGACCTCGGCGGAGGCTCCCGCGGCCGCCGGCGTCCCCCCGCAGGCCGCACCGCTCGGCACGCCCGCTCCGGCCCCCGCCGCTGCCGCCGCGGGCGGTCTGCCGATGACGCCGATGGGCGGCGGGGCGGGCGGCGGACAGCCCTCCTGGGCGCAGCAGGTGCACCGGTTGGCGGGCGCGCAGGACGGCGGGCCCGTGGCGCCGTGGAAGCCGCCGGTCGAGGACGTGTTCCAGGCGGCCGCCCGGCGTCAGGCGGCGGCCCGGCCCGCGGGGCTCGGCAAGCGGTTCGCCGCCCGGTTCGTCGACACCCTGGTCCTCGCGGCGGTCACCTCCGCCGCCGCCGTCCCGCTCGGCACGAAGGCGATCGACCACGTCGACGAGAAGATCGACGCGGCCAAGCTGTCCGGCCGGACCGTCACGGTCTGGCTGCTCGACGGCACGACGTCGGTGTACCTCGGGATCGTGCTCGCCGTCCTGCTCGGCTTCGGTGTCCTCTACGAGGTGCTGCCCACCGCCCGTTGGGGCCGGACGCTGGGCAAGAAGCTGCTCGGTCTGGAGGTGCGGGACATCGAGGGCCACGAGCCCCCGGCCTTCGGCGCGGCCCTGCGCCGCTGGCTCGTCTACAGCGTTCCCGGGCTGCTCGGCTTCGGCGTCGTGGGCGTCCTGTGGTGCCTGTTCGACCGCCCGTGGCACCAGTGCTGGCACGACAAGGCAGCCCACACCTTCGTGGCGGACTGACCACGAGGGACCGACCGCGAGGGACCGACCGCGGGCTGACCACGACGGGCTGACCGTGACGGCCGGGGCGCGGCCGTGGTCCGTACTCCGGACGGCCGCTCGCCGGATGCGGAACCGGAGGGTTCGGGGTCGACTCGGGCCATGAGCAGCGAACCGCCCCCCGGCTCCGGACCGCAGCCACCGGACGACGACCCGTTCAGAAAGCAGCCCCCGCCCGGGCAGGGCGCGGGCTCGCCGTACGACACACCCCAGGGCGGTCCGCAGACCCCGCCTCCGGGCGGTCAGCCGCCTCCGGGCGGGGGATGGCACCAGGGCGGCGGCCCGTACGACGGCCGTCAGCCGCCTCCGGGCGGTGGCGGCCCTTACGGCGGCCAGCCCCCGCCCCACGGCGGCGGCCCCTACGGCGGGGACCCGTACGGCGGCGGAGGCCCCTACGGCGGCGGCCAGTACCCGGCCGACCCGCTGGCCGGCATGCCCCCGCTCGCGGACAGCGGCAGGCGTACCCTCGCCCGGATCATCGACATGGTCCTCGTCGGCATCGTGGTCTGGCTGGTCACCTGGCCCATCGGGGCCCACGAGTTCGGGATGGACGCCGACAGGATCTCCTACGGCAGGTCCTTCACGCAGTCCCTCGTCGCCGCGGTGCTCTACATCGCCTACGACACCTACCTGATCAGCAGGTCGGGGCAGACCCTCGGCAAGAAGTGGCTCGGCATGCGGGTGGCGGACCTCGACAACGGCGCGACGCCCTCCACGCAGACCTCGCTGGTGCGCGCGGCGGTGCTGTGGATCCCGTTCGCCTTCTGCTGCGCCTGCATCTGGACCGCCGTCGCGGGCGGTTGGAGCTTCTTCGACCGGCCCTACAAGCAGGGTCTGCACGACAAGGCTGCCAAGACGGTGGTGGTCAGCACCGGTTGACGCAGGACGACGAAACGGCGGGCCCGTGGGAACACGGGCCCGCCGACCGCGTTCGGGACCGGCAGTGTTCGGAATCGACGACGTGCCGAACCGGCAGTGTGCCGAGCGCGGTCAGGAAGCCGTCGGCACCCGCTCCTCGACGGTCGCGACGGCCTCGACACCATGGACGCCCTGGGCGGTCTCGACGAGTTCGGGCGAGACCGGGGCCCCGGCGGCCGTGCGCGCCCCGGCCGAAGCGGTGGCGGCGGCGCGTGACCCGGGCAGGGGGACCGTCATCGAGACCAGGAGTCCCAGCGCGAGCGCCGCGAGGGCGATGACCGAGATCCCCACACCCGAACTCGTCTGTGACAGCAGCAGCATGGCGAGCGTCGAGAAGATCACGGTGGACGAACCGTAGGCGAGCTGTGCGGCAGTCGGACGAGGCATGGCAATCGTGTCCTCGGATGAGAAAGGGGGTCAGAGGGGGTAGCGGCCTGGCATTCCGCCGACTTCCTGGCCTTCCGCCAGTCGACTCTAATCGGCTGCATGCCCGAGCGGAACGAACGGTAAGCGTGACCTTACCGACAGCGCTGGTGCACGGGGGGCGCACGGAGTCATGGAGTCCGCCAACTGGACCTCCCTGCGCGCCTGCTGTGTTACAGCCCCATGTCCGTAATGCGAACTCACGCTTCGCATAGTGCAGTTGTCCTGCTCAAGTCAAGGTCTGTCTTTTCTCGTAAACCAGTAGTCAAATGACGTCACTTGACTACACGCGTTTAACCGTGCGCGGACCTTTCATGAACAGGCCCCCCTTCCGCGCGTCCGGTTGCGTCAGGGGAGGACATCAAGTGAGCAGCAGACCCAGGACCTTCAGAGCGGCCGCCACGGTCGTCGCCCTAGCGGCGGCCTCGGTGACGTTCTCGACCTTCGCGGTGGCGCAGGCCGCGGAGAGCACGTCCGCGGGAAGCCCCGTGGTGGACCGGCACGATCCGCAGCCGGTCAAGAGCAAGGAGCACGACTTCGACGGGCCCCTGAGCAAGACTCAGGACGCCCAGCGCAAGGAGGCTCTCCAGCAGGTCATAGCCGGCCAGGCCACGGTCAAGGACCGCAACGGCTCGCAGGTCGTCCAGCTGAAGGGCAAGCAGGGCGGCAGCAAGTACGTCGAGCTCGGCCGCGAGAAGACCGACAAGATCTTCACGATCCTGGTCGAGTTCGGCGACCAGGTCGACAGCCGCTACGGCGGCACCGCGGGCCCGCTGCACAACCAGATCGCCGCGCCGGACCGCGCCCAGGACAACAGCACCGCCTGGCAGGCGGACTACGACCAGGCGCACTTCCAGGACCTGTACTTCGGCACCGGCAAGAACACCGAGTCGCTGAAGAAGTACTACGAGAAGCAGTCCTCGGGCCGCTACTCGGTCGACGGCGAGGTCACCGACTGGGTCAAGGTCCCCTACAACGAGGCCCGTTACGGCTCCAACGACGCCGCCACCGGCGCCTGGTACGCGGTGCAGGACGGCGTCAACGCCTGGGTCGCCGAGCGCGAGGCGGCCGGCGACACCGCCGCCGCGATCAGGACCGAGCTGGCCCAGTACGACCAGTGGGACCGCTACGACTACGACGGCGACGGCAACTTCAACGAGCCCGACGGCTACATCGACCACTTCCAGATCGTGCACGCCGGTGAGGACGAGTCCGCGGGCGGCGGCGCCCAGGGCGAGGACGCGATCTGGGCGCACCGCTGGTACGCCTTCGGCACCGACGCCGGCTCCACCGGCCCGGACACCAACAAGCTCGGCGGCACGCAGATCGGTGACACCGGCATCTGGGTCGGCGACTACACCATCCAGCCGGAGAACGGCGGCCTGGGCGTCTACGCCCACGAGTACGGCCACGACCTCGGTCTGCCCGACGAGTACGACACCGCGGGCGGCGAGAACTCCACCGGCTTCTGGACGCTGATGTCGTCCGGTTCCTGGCTCGGCACCGGCAAGGACGCCATCGGCGACCTGCCCGGCGACATGAACGCCTGGGACAAGCTCCAGCTCGGCTGGCTCGACTACGACCTGGCGAAGGCCGGCAAGCTGTCCGCGCACACGCTGGGCGTCGCGGAGTACAACACCAAGAACCCGCAGGCCCTCGTGGTCAAGCTGCCGAAGAAGACGGTCACCACGGACGTCGTCACCCCGGCCCAGGGCGCCACGCAGTGGTGGAGCGGCAGCGGCAACGACCTGCACAACACCCTGACCCGCTCGGTCGATCTGACCGGCAAGGCGTCCGCGAGCCTCACCCTCGACGGCTGGTGGGACATCGAGCAGGACTACGACTACCTCTACACCGAGGTGTCCACCGACGGCGGCGCCAACTGGACGCCCGTCGACGGAACTCTGGCCGACGGCACCGCCATTCCGCGTGACGGCAGCGGCAAGCCCGCCCTCACCGGCTCGGTGGCCGCGTACCAGAAGCTGACGTTCCCGCTCGACGCCTACGCGGGCAAGAAGGTCGACCTGCGCTTCCGCTACCAGACCGACGGCGGCGCGGCGCTGAAGGGCTTCACGGCCGACGAGATCACCGTGACGGCCGACGGTGCCACGGTGTTCTCCGACAACGCCGAGGCCGCGGACGCTGCTTGGACGGCGGCCGGCTTCACCCGCGTCGGCGCGTCCGTCACGGACGACTACGACCAGTACTACATCGCCGAGAACCGCCAGTACGTGTCGTACGACCAGCAGTTGAAGACCGGTCCGTACAACTTCGGCTTCTCGACGACCCGTCCGGACTGGGTGGAGCACTACGGCTACCAGACCGGTCTGCTGATCTGGAAGTGGGACACCTCCCAGGTCGACGACAACACCAGCGCGCACCCGGGCACGGGTCTGATCCTGCCGATCGACTCCCACCCGACGCCGCTGAAGTGGGCGGACGGCACGCTGATGCGCAACCGCATCCAGGCCTACGACTCCCCGTTCGGCTGGTACCCGACCGACGCCGTCACGCTGCACAAGGCCGACGTCGCCACCAAGATCAAGTCGCAGGCCGGGGTCCCGGTCTTCGACGACGGCAAGTCGACGTACTACGACGCGTCGAACCCGCGGGCCGGCGTCAAGATCACTGACACCAACACCCGGATCACGATCGTCCAGCAGCCGCTGAGCGGCTCGACGATCAAGCTCGTGGTCAGCCCCTCCTTCAAGTAAACGGCGTTTTAGCAGGTCACAGGCATATCGGCGGCAGCCCCTTGGCGGGTTGCCGCCGATCGTGTTTAGGTGCGTGCTGTGGATTTCTTATTGACACCGATACGCACGGGGGTGTGACCGCATGGCTGTGGGAGGTTTCTGCAAGTTGCCGGACGGCATGGTGGTGGTGGCGCTGAACCTGCCCAGCCCCGACGCCGACGGCTCGTGCGGTGTCCGGGTGCTCGTGCACGCCCGCAACCGTGCCCGGGCCCTGACCAGGCTGCGCAACCTCGGTCTGCGCGCCGTCTACCTGCGGGGCAACGCGGCCCCGCCGACCCCGGACGAGATCACCGCGGTCCTGCACCATCCCGACGGCCTGATATGGCGCAAGGCGCCCGACGGCGAGGTCACCCCGCCGGAGCTGTGGCGCCCCATCCGCGCCCTGCTCAGACGCCCGACGGCCCCCGCCTGAGCGGCACGCCGGGCCCCCGGGCGCGGGTCGCCCCACGTCCCGGTCGGCCCGCGCGTCAGACGACCGGCTTGCCGGTCAGCTCCACCCCCGCCGCCCGCAGCTCCTCCAGGGCCCGGCCGGTGCTCTCCTCGGCCACCCCGGCGGTCAGGTCGAGGAGCACATGGGTGCGGAAGCCCTGCCGTACCGCGTCCAGGGCGGTGGCCCGTACGCAGTGGTCGGTGGCGATGCCCACCACGTCCACCTCCTCGATCTCCCGCGCCCTGAGCCAGTCGCCCAGCGTGACCCCGTTCTCGTCGGCGCCCTCGAAGCCGCTGTACGCCGCCGAGTAGGCCCCCTTGTCGAACACGGCGTCGATCGCCCCGGAGGCGACCACGGGCGCGAAGTTCGGGTGGAAGCCCACCCCCTCCGTACCGGCGACGCAGTGCGCGGGCCAGGAGCGGACGAAGTCGGGGTTGTCGGCGAAGTGGCCGCCGGGCGCGATGTGGTGGTCACGGGTGGCCACCACGTGCCGGTAGCCGGCGGGCGCCTGCCCGATCAGCTCGGTGATCGCGGCGGCGACATCGGCACCCCCGGCCACCGCGAGGCTGCCTCCCTCGCAGAAGTCGTTCTGCACATCTACGACGATCAGGGCGCGGCGCATGGCGGGTGTCCTTCGGCAGTGGGATCGCGGTGGGGGAGAGGACGGGAGGAGACGTCGGGGGACGGCGCGGGACGGGGACCGGGCCGCGAAGTTCCGAGCCTAGAGACTTCGCGGGCGGTACGGGAGGGGGTGGCCGGGGGCATGCGTGCGGGTACTCGCTCTAGTTACCCGACCGTCCGTGGACGTACTCCGTAGGAATGACGGGTTCTCCCCGGGACAGCTGGGTGGCCGACAGCGGCAGACCGGCGACGGCCGTCCGGTGCCGGTCGCGTACGACGTCCAGGGGCTCGCGGGCCACGACCGAGCCGCCCTTGACCAGCTCGACCAGCAGCCGCCGGTCGATCAGCTCGGCCGGCACCGCTCCCGTGCCGACCACCTCGGCCTCGGCGACCCCGTACGCGTCCGGCCGCCGCGCGGCCCACTTGCGGCCGCCGACGGAGGTCTTGCCGCCGCCGGACTTCTTCGCCACCGGCAGCAGCGGCGCCTTCGGATCGGTGGAATTGGCCCGGGCGACCAGCTTGTACACCATCGAGCAGGTCGGGTGCCCGGACCCGGTCACCAGCTGCGTACCGACGCCGTACGCGTCCACCGGCGCCGCCGCCAGCGAGGCGATCGCGTACTCGTCCAGGTCCGAGGTCACGATGATCTTCGTGTCGGTGGCGCCCAGCTCGTCGAGCTGCTGGCGCACCCGGTGCGCGACCAGCAGCAGGTCGCCGGAGTCGATGCGCACCGCGCCCAGCTCGGGCCCGGCGATCTCGACCGCCGTACGGACCGCCTCGGCGACGTCGTAGGTGTCCACCAGCAGGGTCGTGCCCCGGCCCAGCGAGGCGACCTGCGCCCGGAACGCGTCCCGCTCCCGGTCGTGCAGCAGGGTGAAGGCGTGCGCGGAGGTGCCGACGGTCGGGATGTTGTAGCGGAAACCGGCCGCCAGGTCGGAGGTGGAGCTGAAACCGCCCACGTACGCGGCGCGCGCCGAGGCGACCGCGGCCAGCTCGTGGGTGCGCCGGGCGCCCATCTCGATCAGCGGCCGCCCGCCGGCGGCGGAGGACATCCGGGAGGCGGCGGCCGCGATCGCCGAGTCGTGGTTGAGGACGGACAGGATCACCGTCTCCAGCAGCACGCACTCCGCGAAGGAGCCCTCGACCCGCATGATCGGTGAGCCCGGGAAGTACACCTCGCCCTCGGGGTAGCCCCACACGTCACCGGAGAACCGGTAGGCGGCGAGCCAGGCCAGGGTCGCCTCGTCGACGACGGAGCGTTCGCGCAGGAAGGCGAGGACGTCCGGGTCGAAGCGGAAGTTCTCGATCGCGTCCAGCACGCGCCCGGTGCCCGCGACGACGCCGTAGCGCCGCCCTTCGGGCAGCCGCCGGGTGAACACCTCGAACACGCTGCGCCGCTCGGCGGTGCCCGCCTCGAGCGCGGCCCGGAGCATGGTCAGTTCGTACTGGTCGGTGAAGAGCGCCGTCGAGGGAACATCCACCGGCAGCCCAAGGTCCGCTACGTCCATGACCCGGATCGTACTCCCATTTCGTCACTCTGACGATTTCAGTTTCGGGGCGCCGCGGGCGACCTGTTTGTGCGACCACCCCCCTCGGGTGGCAGCATGGGCTCTGTGACGTCACCCGCACCCCTGGAGATCGAACGCACCGAGTCGGCGGAGGAGGTCTTCGCCGTACCCGAGCCCGACGTCCCCTGGGTCACGATCGTCCACAACGATCCGGTCAACCTGATGAGCTATGTGACGTACGTCTTCCAGTCGTACTTCGGCTACACCAAGGACAAGGCCACCAAGCTCATGCTCGACGTCCACCACAAGGGCCGGGCGGTCGTCTCCAGCGGCAGTCGCGAGGAGATGGAACGCGACGTGCAGGCCATGCACGGCTACGGTCTGTGGGCCACCCTCCAGCAGGACCGGAAGTAGCGAATCGCCTCCATGCCAGGACACTTCGAACCGCTCCCCGGCGGCGGCGCGGCCGTCGCCCTCGACGACGTCGAGATCTCCATCATCCGCTCGCTGACCGTCCAGCTCCTGGAACTCATCGGTCCCGGCCCGGCCGAGGACGCCTCGGCCGACCCGCTCGCCGAGCTGTTCGCCGAGGGCCCGAGCGAGCCGCCCGCCGACCCGGTCCTCAGGCGGCTCTTCCCCGACGCCTACGGCGACCCGGAGGCCGTCCCGGGGCCCGAGGAGGCGGAGGAGCAGCGGGCGCACTCCGCGGAGTTCCGCCGGTACACCGAGAACGACCTGCGGGCGGGCAAGCGCGAGAACGCGCTGGCGGTGATCCGGACCCTGGACGCGCTCACCTCCGCCGCCGGTGACAGCGACGCGGTGCTCAAGCTGTCGCCCGGCGAGTCCCGGCAGTGGCTGAGCGCCCTCAACGACCTGCGGCTGGCGATCGGCGCCCGGCTGGAGATCACCGACGAGGACGACACCGACCTCCTCTACCGCCTCCCGGACGAGGACCCGCGCAAGCCGATGGTGATGGCCTATCTCTGGCTGGGCGGCCTCCAGGAGACGCTCGTGTCCACCCTCCTGCCCTGACGGGCGCACTTCATGTCCGGACCGGCGCCCCCTGGTCCATCGAGGGGGCGTTCGCTCAGCGGACGCTCAAATCCGAATAACGATCGCGTTACCGCGGCGGCCGACTGTGTCCACTTTGTGCACCCTTTGGCCGCTTCTTCTTGTGTGATACGCCACAAATCGCCTGGGCGATCAAGAGTAAGGCCGTGATAAATCTTCACGACCGCCCGGCGAGGACCACCCATGCCCCCGCCGGGTGCGCCACCGAGCCGACGACCGTCGGCCAGGCACGGAGCGGAATCGGAGAGCCCCGAGCCCGCTCGCTCCATACATCCGGGGGGATCGCAACCCGATCCGAGGCCGACGAAAGGCCCGGTTCGGCATGGAGAAAGGCGCACCACACATGACCTCTGCGCAGGTCGACAAGGACAGCACCCCCGAAGAGGGGTACGAGCGCGGACTCGGCAGCCGCCAGGTCCAGATGATCGCGATCGGCGGAGCCGTCGGCGTCGGGCTCTTCCTCGGAGCCGGGGCGAACATCGCCAAGGCCGGCCCCAGTCTCATCTTCATGTACGCCCTCGCGGGCGTGGTCATCTTCTTCATCATGCGGGCGCTCGGCGAGCTGCTCCTCTACCGTCCCGTCTCCGGTTCGTTCGCGGAGTACTCCCGCGAGTTCCTCGGCCCGTTCTTCGGCTACTTCACCGGCTGGACCTACTGGCTGATGTGGGTCGTCACCGGCATGGCGGAACTCACCGCCGCCGCGATCTACGTCCACTTCTGGTTCCCGGGCATCCCGCAATGGGTGACCGCGCTGGTGTTCCTGATCGTCCTGTTCGTGGCCAACCTGATCTCCGTCAAGCTCTTCGGCGAGATCGAGTTCTGGTTCTCGATGGTCAAGGTCACCGCCCTCATCGGCATGATCGTCATCGGCCTCGGCGTCCTCACCTTCGGCTTCAGCTCCGCCGGTGACACCGCCTCCGTCGCCAACCTCTGGCAGTTCGACGGCTTCTTCCCCAAGGGCATCGGCTCCTCCCTGATGACCCTCCAGGGCGTCATGTTCGCCTACCTCGCCGTCGAGCTCGTCGGCGTCACCGCGGGCGAGTCCGAGAACCCCGAGAAGACCCTCCCCAAGGCGATCAACACCCTGCCCTGGCGCATCGCCCTCTTCTACGTCGGCGCCCTCACCGTCATCCTCTGCGTGGTGAAGTGGACCGAGTTCGCCCCCGGCGTCAGCCCCTTCGTCGAGGCGTTCGCGAAGATCGGCATCCCGGCGGGCGCGGGCATCGTCAACTTCGTCGTCCTGACCGCCGCCCTGTCCTCCTGCAACTCCGGCATGTACTCCACCGGCCGCATGCTGCGCACCCTCGCGGACAACGGCGAGGCCCCCAAGGTCTTCAACCGGCTCTCCGCCACCAAGACCCCCGCCATCGGCATCACCGTCTCCATGCTCTTCATGGGCATCGGCGTCGTCCTCAACTACGTCGTCCCGGAGAAGGCCTTCGGCTACGTCACCTCCGTCGCCACCGCGGCCGGCATCTGGACCTGGCTGATGATCCTGGTCAGCCACGTCCTCTACCGCCGTGCCGTCGACGCCGGCCGCCTGCCCGCCTCCTCCTTCCCGGCACCCGGCGGCGCCAGGTTCAGCTACGTCGCCATCGCGTTCCTGCTCTTCGTCACCGGCCTCATCGCCTTCGACGCCGAATCCCGCGTCTGCCTCTACGTGATGGCCGGCTGGGCCGCCGCCCTCGCCGTCGGCTGGTACGCGCTCAAGGCCCGCAACCCCCAGGTCGCCGAGCGCCGCGAGCCGGAACTCGAGAACGTGGGCTGACCACCCGGAGGACGTCCGGCCGCAGGGAGCACTCGTGGCGCCCCTTGCGGCAGCCGCTCAGGACGTCCGGCATGCGGGCCCCGCCGTACCACTCTTCGGTACGACGGGGCCCGTCTGTCTATCCTGACCGGCATGCTGACCATCACCCAGGCCCTGTACGACCGGATCGTCGACCACGCGCGCCAGGACCACCCCGACGAAGCCTGCGGCGTCGTCGCGGGCCCGGTGGGCGAGGGCCGCCCCGAGCGCTTCATCCCCATGCTGAACGCCGCCCGCTCGCCCACGTTCTACGAGTTCGACTCCCAGGACCTGCTCAAGCTCTACCGCGAGATGGACGACCGCGACGAGGAGCCGGTGATCATCTACCACTCCCACACCGCGACCGAGGCCTACCCCTCCCGCACCGACCTCTCCTACGCCAACGAGCCCGGCGCCCACTACGTCCTCGTCTCCACCGCGGACACCGACGGCGCCGGCGACTTCCAGTTCCGCTCCTTCCGGATCGTCGAAGGCCAGGTGACGGAGGAGGAGGTCAAGGTCGTGGAGGCGTACTGATCTCGCCCCTCGGTCAAAAAGGGTCCGTCATGTGGGACGGCACTCCGGAACCCGGACCGGGAATCGATACGATGAGCCCATGGTTCTGTACGACGTGAGCGAGAAGACGCCGGGCGCACTGCTCGTGGCGCGGCTGCACGTCGACCTGTGCAGGCTCGCCAGCGCCATCTGTTGACGTCGGCCCCTGCCGCCGTACGGCCCGTGAGCCGCGGCGCCCGATCCGCGCCACCACGCCCGGCACCGCCGCGCGCCCACCGAACCCGCCACTCCCGACAGGAGCCCTCAGTCATGGCCATCGAGGTCCGCATCCCCACCATCCTCCGCACCTACACCGACGGCGCGAAGGCGGTCGACGCCAACGGGGAGACCCTCGCCGAGCTGTTCGCCGACCTCGACACCCGCCATGCGGGCATCCAGGCCCGCATCGTGGACGGCGGCGAACTGCGCCGCTTCGTCAACGTCTACCTCAACGACGAGGACGTCCGCTTCCTCGACGGCATCAACACCAAGCTGGCCGACGGCGACAACGTCACGATCCTGCCGGCCGTCGCCGGCGGCATGGCCTGATCGGTCCCTGAGCACCCATGCGCTACGACTCCCCGCTGGCCGCGGTGGGCAACACCCCTCTGGTGCGCCTGCCGCGGCTGTCGCCGTCCTCCGACGTCCGCATCTGGGCCAAGCTGGAGGACCGCAACCCCACCGGCTCCGTCAAGGACCGCCCCGCCCTGCACATGATCGAGCAGGCCGAGAAGGACGGCCGGCTCACCCCCGGCTGCACGATCCTCGAACCCACCTCCGGCAACACCGGCATCTCCCTGGCCATGGCGGCCAAGCTCAAGGGCTACCGCATGGTCTGCGTCATGCCCGAGAACACCTCCCAGGAGCGCCGGGACCTGCTCGGCATGTGGGGCGCCGAGATCATCCCCTCCCCGGCCGCGGGCGGCTCCAACACCGCCGTGCGCGTCGCCAAGGGACTCGCCGCCGAGCACCCCGACTGGGTGATGCTCTACCAGTACGGCAACCCCGACAACGCCGGTGCCCACTACGCCACCACCGGCCCCGAGATCCTCGCCGACCTGCCCTCCGTCACCCACTTCGTGGCCGGCCTCGGCACCACGGGCACCCTCATGGGCGTGGGCCGGTTCCTGCGCGAGCACAAGCCGGACGTCAAGATCGTCGCCGCCGAGCCGCGCTACGACGACCTCGTCTACGGCCTGCGCAACCTCGACGAGGGCTTCGTCCCCGAGCTCTACGACGCCTCCGTGCTGACCACCCGCTTCTCCGTCGGCTCCGCGGACGCCGTCACCCGCACCCGCGAGCTCCTCCAGCAGGAGGGCATCTTCGCGGGCGTCTCCACCGGCGCCGCCCTGCACGCCGCGATCGGCGTGGGCAACAAGGCGGTCAAGGCCGGCGAGAGCGCCGACATCGTCTTCGTCGTCGCCGACGGCGGCTGGAAGTACCTCTCGACGGGCGTCTACACGGCCGCCACGACGGAGGAGGCCATCGAGACGCTCCAGGGTCAGCTCTGGGCATAGGACTCATCAAGCAGCCGCCAGCCCCCTCTCATGAGGGGGCTAAACGCTTTCTACGGAGCGGCAAAGATCTTTCGCAGGTACTGCCGGTGTCCTCGGGCCGGGACTACGTTCCTCGGCGCACTCCCTTGAGTGTCATGCTCATGGCTGCGCGGTCGCCGCCGCTACGCGCGTCACGGGCCTGCCCTGGAACCCCACTGACGGAGGCAGCACCCCATGCGTGAGTCACGCCCGAGCAAGCGCCGGCGGAGTCTGCGAAGACTCCTGGCCGTCGCGGTTCCCGCCCTCGCCCTCACCGTCGCCGGACTCGTCGCGGCACCGACGGCCGGGGCGCGGACCCTCACCCCCGCCACCCACACCAGCCGGTCCACCCAGAACGCGAAGGCCCTGACCGACCCGAAGCGCCAGACCTTCCACGCCACCGGCGAGGCCGGCCAGAAGGTGCCGACCGAGCACCTCTGCGCCACCGCCGAACCCGGCCACGCGTCCTGCTTCGCCCAGCGGCGCACCGACATCGAGCAGCGACTGTCCGCGGCCCTCGCCGCCGCGGCGCCCTCCGGCCTCAGCCCGGCCAACCTGCACAGCGCCTACAACCTGCCCTCGACCGGCGGCTCCGGACTGACCGTCGCCGTCGTCGACGCCTACAACGACCCCAACGCCGAGTCGGACCTCGCCACTTACCGCTCGACGTACGGTCTCTCGGCCTGCACCAAGGCCAACGGCTGCTTCAAACAGGTCAGTCAGACCGGCTCCACCACCTCGCTGCCGAGCAACGACACCGGCTGGGCCGGTGAAGAGGCCCTCGACATCGACATGGTCAGCGCGGTCTGCCCGAACTGCGACATCATCCTGGTCGAGGCCAGTTCGGCGACCGACTCCGACCTCGGCACCGCCGAGAACGAGGCCGTCGCCCTCGGCGCCAAGTTCGTCTCCAACAGCTGGGGCGGCGACGAGTCCTCCTCCCAGACCGGCGAGGACACCTCCTACTTCAAGCACCCGGGCGTCGCCATCACCGTCTCCGCGGGCGACTCCGGCTACGGCGCCGAATACCCGGCGACCTCCCAGTACGTGACCGCCGTCGGCGGCACCGCACTGTCCACCTCCTCCAGCACCCGCGGCTGGACCGAGACCGTGTGGAAGACCTCCAGCAGCGAGGGCACCGGCTCCGGCTGCTCCTCCTACGACGCCAAGCCGAGCTGGCAGACCGACACCGGCTGCACCAAGCGCATGGAGTCCGACGTCTCCGCGGTCGCCGACCCGGCCACCGGCGTGGCGGTCTACGACACCTACGGCGGCTCCGGCTGGGCGGTCTACGGCGGCACCAGCGCCTCCGCACCGATCATCGCCGGCGTCTACGCCCTCGCGGGCACCCCGGGCTCGAGCGACTACCCGGCGAAGTACCCCTACTCCCACACCTCCAACCTGTACGACGTCACCAGCGGCAACAACGGCTCCTGCTCGACCTCGTACTTCTGCACCGCGGCCACCGGCTACGACGGCCCGACCGGCTGGGGCACCCCCAACGGCACCACCGCCTTCGCCTCCGGCACCAGCACCGGCAACACGGTGACCGTCACCAACCCGGGCAGCCAGTCGACCGCCACCGGCGGCTCGGTCAGCCTCCGGATATCCGCGAGCGACAGCGCGGGCGCGACCCTCACCTACAGCGCGACCGGCCTGCCCACCGGCCTGTCCATCGGCGGCTCGACCGGCCTGATCTCCGGCACGGCGTCCACCGCGGGCACCTACAGCACCACCGTCACCGCGACCGACTCCACCGGCGCCACCGGCTCGGCCTCCTTCACCTGGACCGTCAGCACCTCCGGCGGCGGCACCTGCACCTCCGCCCAGCTGCTCGGCAACCCGGGCTTCGAGTCCGGCAACACCACCTGGACCGCGACCAGCGGCGTCATCACCAACGACACCGACGAGGCCGCGCACGCCGGTTCGTACAAGGCCTGGCTGGACGGCTACGGCTCCACCCACACCGACACCCTGTCCCAGTCGGTGACCGTCCCCTCCGGCTGCAGGGCCAGCCTCACCTTCTACCTGCACGTCGACACCGCCGAGACCAGCACCAGCACCCAGTACGACAAGCTGACGGTCACCGCCGGTTCGACCACCCTGGCGACGTACTCCAACCTCAACGCCGCCACCGGCTACACCCAGAAGACCTTCGACCTGTCCTCGTACGCGGGCTCGACGGTCACGATCAAGTTCAGCGGGGTGGAGGACTCCTCCCTCCAGACCAGCTTCGTCGTGGACGACACCGCCGTCACGACGAGCTGACCCGCCCGTACCGCCGAGCGGGGGCCCCGGCCGTGCGAAACGGCCGGGGCCCTTCCGGGATCCGGATGCGCGGGTGGAACGTCACATCTGCACCAGGCACCGGTTCCGGCGGAAAGGCGGTCACCCCCATGCGCCGTACGACGCTCCACCGCACCACGGTCACCACGGTCGCCACGGCGACGCTCCTCCTCGCGGGCTGCGGCGCGCAGCACGGGGACACGGGCGGCGACGGCGCGGGGTCCCCGTCCCCGACCTCCACCGCGCGTACTCCTTCGAGCACGTTTCCGAGCACACCGTCGAGCGCGTCGGCGTCCGGGACACCTTCCGCGACCTCCGGCTCACCGGCCTGCACCTCCCACGTGGAGCTCACCGCCGCCGACAACGGCCGCGCCGTCTGCCTGACGGCGGGCGGCCAGATCCGCCTCACCCTGGACGGAACCAGAGAACGGCCCTGGAGCCCGGTCACGGCGAGCGGCGGCGCGCTGAAGGCCGCGAACCCGGGCATCGTCATCCTGCCGGGCGACGCCGTCGCCGCCTACGACGCGGTGGCCGCCGGAGACGCGAAGCTCGGCTCCTCCCGACCGGTGTGCCCCCAGCACGGCAGCCCCGGCCAGATGTCCTGCAAGAGCGTCGAGGAATGGACCGTCACCGTGACGGTGCGCTGAACTCGCGGGACCGCGCGCGTTCCTCAGCCGGCCAGGTGCCGCACCTGGTCCCACAGGACCGGGTCCACCACACCCACCCGCCGCCGGAAGTCCATCAGCGGCACCTGCCGCAACTCGTCCGTCTCCAGGAAACTCGTCCGCCCCTGCGCGTCCCCGACCGCACCCGGCGGCAGCGGGATCACCCCGGCCCGCTCGTCGTGATACCTGCTGGTGATCTTCGCGACCGTCGCCCGCCGCCCGTGCACCGACAGCACCAGACAGGGCCGGTCCTTGCCCCCGGGCCGGTCCTCGTACGGCACGCTCGCCCACCAGATCTCCGCCGGCCGCGGCCGCCCCGCACCGCTCCTGCGCCCCGGCCGTCCCGGTGGACGGCTGCGGCGCCCGGCCGGCCGGCCGCTCCGACCCCAGCCGTCCACCAGCACGGCGACCAGCGCGAGCAGCACCACCGCCGCCAGCGCCAGCCACCATGACGTGTCCATACGACGACGTTACCGGCGCGCAATCCCCGCCGCGCGCCTTACCCCCACGCCCCCGGGCTCCGCTTCCAGCCGATCCGGTGACACCACGGGTGAGTTCGCCCACAACGGCCCCAGGCGGAGGAGCGACCGACGGTTTTGCGCCTTACGCTCAACGGACCGCACGACCCCCGTCACCCCTTTTCCCAGCATTCCCGCCAGCGGAGGTTTCTGCTTTATGAAGCTCACCGTCGTCGGCTGCTCGGGGTCGTTCCCGTCCGCGGAATCGGCCTGCTCGAGCTACCTCGTCGAGGCCGACGGCTTCCGGTTGCTTCTCGACATGGGCAACGGTGCCCTCGGAGAGTTGCAGCGCCACTGCGGTCTCTACGACCTCGACGCGATCTTCCTGAGTCATCTGCACGCCGACCACTGCATCGACATGTGCGCCTATTTCGTCGCGCGCTACTACCGCCACGACGGCGGCCGGTGCGCCCCGATCCCGGTCTACGGGCCGGAGGGCGCCGAGCACCGCCTCACCACGGCCTACGGTGACACCCCCACCGCCTCGTCGATGAGCGAGGTCTTCGACTTCCACACGGTCAAGCCGTCCACGTTCGAGATCGGCCCGTTCACCGTGCACACCGAGCGGGTGGCCCACCCGGTGGAGGCGTACGCCATCCGCATCGAGCACGGCGGCCGTTCGCTGACGTACTCCGGCGACACGGGAGTCACCGACGTGCTGACGGAACTGGCCCGGGACACCGACCTGTTCCTGTGCGAGGCCGCCTTCACCCACGGCCGGGAGGACATCCCCGACGTGCACCTCAACGGCCGCGAGGCGGGCGAGACGGCGGCCCGCGCGGGCGCCCGCCGCCTGGTGCTGACCCATGTGCCGCCGTGGACGGACCCCGCGATCAACCTGGCGCACGCGCGAGCGGTGTACGACGGACCGCTGGAACTGGCGGCGCCGCGGATGTCGTACGACGTCTAGGACCCGCGGGCGGCGCCACGGCGTGACGAACCGCCGGGCAGGTCCCCCGACATGACGAAGGCCCCCGGAGCCAGGAGCTCCGGGGGCCTTCTGCCGTTCGGACGTTCAGGTCAGAGGCGACTCACGCCTTCGTGAGGTCCTCGACCTCCTCCTCGGGCTCGCGGCCCGGGGTGGGGAGGTTCCACTTGGTGATGGCGAAGCGGAAGACCGCGTAGTAGATCGCCGCGAAGACCAGACCGATCGGGATGATCATCCAGGGCTTGGTGGCGAGGTTCCAGTTCAAGAAGTAGTCGATCGCACCGGCCGAGAAGCTGAAGCCGTGGTGCACGCCGAGGGCCCAGGTGACCGCCATCGACAGGGCGGTCAGGACCGCGTGGATCACGTACAGGACCGGCGCGATGAACATGAACGCGAACTCGATCGGCTCGGTGATGCCCGTGACGAACGAGGTGAGCGCGAGCGACATCATCATGCCGCCGACGACCTTGCGGCGCTCGGGGCGGGCGGTGTGCGTGATCGCCAGGGCGGCGGCCGGCAGCGCGAACATCATGATGGGGAAGAAGCCGGTCATGAACTGACCTGCGGTCGGGTCACCGTGGAAGAAGCGCGGCAGGTCGCCGTGCCACAGGGCGCCCGAGGCGTCCTTGTACGAGCCGATCTCCTGCCAGGCCACCGTGTTGACGAACTGGTGCATGCCGACCGGGAGCAGCGCGCGGTTGATCGCACCGAAGATGCCCGCGCCGACAGCGCCGAGACCGGTCATCCACTCACCGAAGTTGGTGATGACGTCGCCGATGGGCTCCCAGACCAGGCCGAAGAAGACGCCGATGGCGGTGCCGATGAAGGCCATCAGGATCGGGACCAGGCGACGGCCGTTGAAGAAGCCGAGCCAGTCGGGCAGCTTGGTGCGGTGGAACCGCTGCCAGGTGACGGCGGCTATCAGGCCCATGACGATGCCGCCGAGGACCTTCGGGTCGTTGTACGTCGCGGCGATGTCCGCGCCCTTGGTGACCTGGGCCTCGGTGATGGGGAACGCGGTCAGCACGTTCTTGTAGACCAGGAAGCCGACCAGCGCGGCCAGGGCCGTGGAGCCGTCGGCCTTCTTGGCGAAGCCGATGGCGATGCCGACGCAGAACAGCAGCGGCAGATTGCTGAACACCGCGTCACCGGCGGTGGCGAAGACGGAAGCGACCTTGTTCCAGCCGAGGCCGTCGGCGCCGAACACATCGGGCTGGCCGAGTCGCAGCAGGATGCCCGCCGCCGGAAGGACGGCGATCGGCAGCTGCAAGCTGCGACCGACCTTCTGCAAGCCTTGGAACAGGCCGGATCCCCGCTTCTTTGCGGGAGCCGCCGTTGCGGTGGCGGTGCTCATAGCGTTCCTCCATCAAGGGGATGGTCTACACCACTCAGTGGTGTAGACCAGTTATAGCCGATTAGGAACCTTCTAAGGAACCCGTGAAATCAGCTACCGGATCACTACGCGTGGTGCTCGCCGAGAGGGACGATCCAGTGCAGTCCGGACAAAAGTAAGGCCCCCGGACCGTCGGTCCGAGGGCTTTGTGACAAAAGCGACGCTCTACACCTTTGTGATGTCTTCCACTTCATCAGCCCGTTCCCGCCCAGGTGTCCGCAAATCGAACCTCGTGATGGCGAATCGGAAGACCGCGTAGTAGACGGCGGCGAAGCCCAGACCGATGGGCACGATCAGCCAAGGCCTGGTCGCCAGGTTCCAGTTGATGACGTAGTCGATCAGTCCCGCGGAGAAGCTGAACCCGTCGTGCACCCCCAGCCCCCATGTCGCCGCCATCGACACACCCGTCAACAGCGCGTGGAACACGTACAGCAGCGGCGCCACGAACATGAACGAGTACTCCAGCGGCTCCGTGATCCCGGTGACGAACGACGTCAGCGCCACCGACAGCATCAGGCCCCCGACCTCCTTGCGCCGGTCCGGCCGCGCGCAGTGCGTGATCGCCAGCGCCGCCCCCGGCAGCGCGAACATCATGATCGGGAAGAAGCCCGAGGTGAACTGGCCCGCGGTCGGGTCGCCCGCCAGGAACATGTTGATGTCACCGTGCACCACCGTGCCGTCCGGCTTGGTGAAGCTGCCGAACTGGAACCAGATGGGCACGTTCAGGAACTGGTGCAGACCGATCACCAGCAACGCGCGGTTCGCCACCCCGAAGATGCCGGCGCCGTAAGAGCCCAGACCGTCCAGCCAGTCGGAGAAACCCTCCAGGGCGTCACCCACGGGCGGCCACACCCACAGGCACAGCGCCGCGAACGCGATCGCGACGAACGACATGACGATCGGCACCAGTCGGCGGCCGTTGAAGAAGCCCAGCCAGTCCACCAGCCTCGTACGGTGGTAGCGCGCCCAGAAGAACGCCGACAGCAGCCCCATTACGATGCCGCCGAACACCCCCGGATTCTGGTACGCGAACACCGTCACCGAACCGTCCGTCAACCGGCAGCCCGTGGCGACCGGTTCGGACCCCGCCGCGCAGTCCTCCGGGAACTGGCGCAGCACGTTGAAGTAGACGAGGAATCCCGCGACCGCCGCGAGCGCGGTCGACCCGTCCGACTTCTTCGCCATCCCGATGGCCACACCCACGCAGAACAGCATCGGCAGCCCGAAGGCGCTGTCGAGCAGCGCGCCACCCGCCCCCACCATCACCTTCGAGACGTCCGTCCAGCCCAGCCCCTGGTCCCCGAACACGTCGGGCTGTCCCAGCCGGGTGAGGATGCCCGCCGCCGGAAGCACCGCGATCGGCAGCTGGAGACTGCGTCCCATCTTCTGCAAACCCTGGAACAGGCCGTTCCAGCGCTGACGGGCGGGGCTGATCGTGGCGTCTGCGCTCATCGGGCTCCTCGCGGTGGGGGCCTGGTTTGGCGGGCGTCCATCTGGTGGTGTAGACCAGTTCGCGGACGGTTCCGTTGTCGTGAACACCAGCATTCGGCACCCACGACACGGCCGCTCGCAAAGTTGGGCCAACTGTGGGTTACTGCGACAAAGCGGTTCGTAACAGGGAGAAGGAACATGGCCACCAAGGCTGAGAAGATCGTTGCCGGGCTCGGCGGCATCGAGAACATCGAAGAGGTCGAAGGCTGCATCACCCGGCTCCGCACCGAGGTCGCAGACGCCAGCCTCGTCGACGACGCCGCGCTCAAGGCCGCCGGCGCCCACGGCGTCGTGAAGATGGGCACCGCCATCCAGGTCGTCATCGGCACCGACGCCGACCCCATCGCCGCGGAGATCGAAGACATGATGTGAGGCATCCGCCTCCCTCGGACGGGGCCCCTTCCCGGTAAGGGAGGGGGCCCCTCCCGTTGTGCGACTAGGCTCGGCGCCATGTCTCGAATCGACGGCCGCACCCCCGAACAGCTCCGCCCCGTCACCATCGAACGCGGCTGGAGCAAGCACGCAGAAGGCTCCGTCCTCGTCTCCTTCGGTGACACCAAGGTCTTCTGCACCGCCTCCGTCACCGAAGGCGTGCCCCGCTGGCGCAAGGGCAGCGGCGAAGGCTGGGTCACCGCCGAATACTCCATGCTCCCCCGCGCCACCAACACCCGCGGCGACCGCGAGTCCGTCCGCGGCAAGATCGGCGGCCGCACCCACGAGATCAGCCGCCTCATCGGCCGCTCCCTGCGCGCGGTCATCGACTACAAGGCCCTCGGCGAGAACACCGTCGTCCTCGACTGCGACGTCCTCCAGGCCGACGGCGGCACCCGCACCGCCGCCATCACCGGCGCCTACGTCGCCCTCGCCGACGCCATCACCTGGGCCCAGGGCCGCAAGCTCGTCAAGGCCGGCCGCCAGCCCCTCACCGGCACCGTCTCCGCCGTCTCCGTCGGCATCGTCGCCGGAGTGCCCCTGCTCGACCTCTGCTACGAGGAAGACGTCCGCGCCGAGACCGACATGAACGTCGTCTGCACCGGCGACGGCCGCTTCGTCGAGGTCCAGGGCACCGCCGAGGCGCAGCCCTTCGACCGCGCCGAACTCGACTCCCTCCTCGACCTCGCCGTCTCCGGCTGCATCGACCTCGCCGCCGCACAGCGCACGGCACTCGAGGCCGTCCTCGAAAAGTAAAAGACGCACCAAGCGGAACGGCTCGGCCGGGCAACCGCCCCCTCACCCGCCGCGTCTACGAGTACGGGCGCACGGCACACCACCGTGCGCCCCCAGCGGCACCACAACGGGAACGGGGCCCACGGGCCCGACAACGGGGAGGGAACCACCCATGGGCGCGAACAGACGCCGAGGCCACCGCACCACCATCGCCACCGCCCTGGCGGCCGTCGCGCTCACCACCGGCCTCACCACCGGCTGCGACGCCGTCGGCACCGCCCTCGACTGCGTCCAGACCGCCGACACCATCGCCGACAGCGTCACCGACCTCCAGCAGGCCGTCGAGAACACCGCCGACGACCCCACCCGCACCAGCCAGTCCATCGCCTCCATCGAGAGCAACCTCGACCGGATCGGCGACAGGACCGACAACGCCGACGTCAACAAGGCGGTCGACGACCTCCGCAAGGCCGTCGCCAACGTCCGCACCGCCGTCGACAACGGCGACAACACCCCCGACCTCAGCCCCGTCACCGACGCCGCCGGCGAACTCACCAAGGTCTGCACACCGTAGGGACCGCCGGCCGGGGCCCGGGATACTGGTCGGCATGACCCGCCTGATCCTCGCCACCCGCAACGCCGGAAAGATCACCGAACTGAGGTCGATCCTCGCCGACGCAGGACTGCCCCACGACCTCGTCGGCGCGGACGCCTACCCCGACATCCCCGACGTCAAGGAAACCGGCGTCACCTTCGCCGAGAACGCCCTCCTCAAGGCCCACGCCCTCGCCCAGGCCACCGGCCACCCCGCCGTGGCCGACGACTCCGGCCTGTGCGTCGACGTCCTGGGCGGCGCACCCGGCATCTTCTCCGCCCGCTGGGCCGGCCGCCACGGCGACGACAAGGCCAACCTGGACCTGCTCCTCGCCCAGCTCTCCGACATCGCCGAGGAACACCGCGGCGCCCACTTCGCCTGCGCGGCCGCCCTCGCCCTGCCCGACGGCACGGAACGCGTGGTCGAGGGCCGACTGCGGGGCGTCCTGCGCCACGCCCCGGCCGGCACGAACGGCTTCGGCTACGACCCGATCCTCCAGCCGGACGACGAGACCCGGACCTGCGCGGAACTGACCCCGTCCGAGAAGAACGCGATCAGCCACCGCGGCAAGGCGTTCCGGGGTCTGGTACCGGTGGTGCGGGAGCTGTTGGGCTGAGCTCGTACAACGGCCCCTCGTCTTCGATGACGAAGGCGAGGGGCTGATTTGTGCGCCCGGTCGGATTCGAACCGACAGACACGACCACCTAAAGATCGCCGCTCAGCCCTTGGCGTACGGGCGCCAGTGTCGGGCCTACTTTACTGGGCGACGTGCGTCGGCGTCTGCCGCCTCTGCACCAGGTGTCGGTAACCGCGTGGCAATTCGGGCACAACAACCGCAGGTTCGCCAGCCGGTCGTCGCTCCAGTCACCGTTGATGTGATCGACCTCCAGCGTCATGGGCCTGCCGAGCCACTCGGGGCCGACGCCGCATTCGGCGCACCTCTCCGGTTCACCCACCTCCAGCAGGGCTCGGCGCAGCAGATGGGACCTCGTTCTGCGGCTGCCGTCGTGCCGGACCAGGATGTCCGCAGCGAGCCTGAGCGGTACGCAGCCCGGTTTGCCCCGCCGGTGCGCTTGCCCCAGGAAATGGGTGGTGTCGAGGCCGTCCTCCGCCGCCCATTGGCGGAGCAGGCTGCGCAGCCTGGAGTTATAGGGCTCCATCCCCAGAGCGCGGAGCGCGTCCGCGAGGGAGGTCGCGCCCTCGACTGCACGGCGCAACTCGTCAGTGGCCGGTCTGGCGGATGTCGCCTTCCTTCGCTTCTGGCGAGGCATATGAGAGACGCCGATCCCGAAGTGCTCGAAGCGTCGGAAGAGGTGGCGGCGGAGCTGGCCGTATGGGCGAGTGCCGAAGAAGGCGATGACCTCCTCGATGTCAGAACACTGCGCGGCCGCCTCGGCCAGCTGCTCCCGGGTGTAATGCGTGCCCCCCTTCATGAGTTCCGCCCTTTGCCGCGTCCTCGATAACTGTCCGTCGTCGAATGGCAGTTGGGGCACAGGAGGCGCAGGTTTCCGATGCGGTTGTCGCGCCAGTTGCCGTCGATGTGGTCGACTTCGAGTGGCAGCGGATGCCCCTGCCACATCGCTTCGACCCCGCACAGAGCGCAGCGCTCCGGCATGCCAGAGGCCTTCATCGCCCATTTCAGGCGGTCGCTGGGGATACGGCGGGCGTCCGCCTCCGGCTGCTCGACGAGCAGTCCCTCGGGGGTCCGGGGCCGCCGTGGCTTGCCGCGCCGCGTCGGTACCTGAAAGTGCGACGTGTCGATCCCGTACGCCCTGATCCTGCGGCTGATGTGCGTGTGATGCCCGCCCACAACCTCCAGCCCAAGACGGCGCAGCACCTCGCACATGTTCGTCGACGCGGAGACCGCCGCTTGGAGCACCTCCCTGGTCCATCGCACCCCCTCGCGTTCGAAGTGCGACGTGTCCACCCCGAGCTTTCGCATCCGCTCCCGGAGGTATCCCCGCGTCGGACCCCCCGGCTCCACTCCCAGCCTCTCCAGCGCCTCGGACAGCGTCCGAGCCTCCCGGGCCGCCTCCTCCAGTCGCTCCCTGGTGTACGCGCTCGCGCCCATCGAGACCCCCTCCGTTCTCGGCCACCTGTTCGTGGCTCGTACGGACCAACGAGCAGCTCGTCGGACAGTCACGCCCGGAATGCAAAGCGGCCCGCGCCGGGTGTCCGGGGCGGGCCGCTTCACAGGTGCGGGACGGGGACCTCAGATGCCCAGGTCCTTGATGATCTTGGCTACGTGGCCCGTCGCGCGGACGTTGTAGAGGGCCCGCTCCACCTTGCCGTCCTCGTCCACGACGATCGTGGAGCGGATGACGCCCATGTAGGTCTTGCCGTAGTTCATCTTCTCGCCGAAGGCGCCGTACGCCTCCAGGACCGTCTTGTCGGGGTCGCCGACCAGCGTGACCTTCAGGGACTCCTTCTCGCGGAACTTGGCCAGCTTCTCCGGCTTGTCGGGGGAGACGCCGATGACGTCGTACCCGGCGCCGGCCAGGAGGTCCAGGTTGTCCGTGAAGTCGCACGCCTGCTTGGTGCAGCCGGGAGTCAGGGCCGCCGGGTAGAAGTAGACGATCACCTTGCGGCCCTTGTGGTCGGCCAGTGACACCTCGTTCCCGTCGGCGTCGGGCAGGGTGAAGGCGGGGGCGGTGTCCCCGGGCTGGAGTCGCTCGCTCATCGGCCTAGCGTAACCGGGGGTCCTGACCGTGCGGCGCGCCGCGAACCTGACAGACTGTCCGGAACAACGCATCAGCAGATTTTGGAGGCCGTACGGTGGCGGACACGTCGGAAACGTCGGACACCAGAAGCCCGGCGCAGATCGAGGCGGACATCAAGCGCCGTCGGGACGTTCTGGCGGAGACCCTCGACGAGATCGGTGTGCGGGTGCACCCCAAGACCATCGTCGGCGACGCCAAGGCCAAGGTCGTCTCCAACATCGACCACACGCTCGGACGGGCGTACGTCGGTGTGAACCGGGTCGTGAGCGATGTGAAGGCGCAGTTCGTCGACGAGACGGGCACGCCGAGGATGGAGCGGGTCGTGCCCGTCGCGCTGGTCGCGGTCGGCCTGGTCGGGCTGCTCGTCGTCGGTTCCAGGCGCCGCAGGCGCTGAGCGGCGGGCGACCCACCCGCGTACGGATTCGCAGAGGGCAGGTAGGTTCAAGGTGTGAGCGCCAACAGACACAGTTCGCAGCACGACAAGCTGCCCATCCGGATGCTGCACGACCGCGTACTCGTGCGGCAGGACACCGCCGAGGGCGAGCGGCGTTCCGGCGGCGGCATCCTCATCCCGGCCACGGCCGCCGTGGGGCGCCGGCTGGCCTGGGCCGAGGTCGTCGCGGTGGGGCAGAACGTACGCAGCGTGGAGCCGGGCGACCGGGTGCTGTACGACCCGGAGGACCGTGCCGAGGTCGAGGTGCGGGGCGTGGCGTACGTGCTCATGCGCGAGCGCGACCTGCACGCGGTGGCGGCGGACCGGTTCGAGGGGTCGGAGGACTCCACGGGGCTGTATCTCTGATTCCGCATCTTCGATCTCGCGGTCCGAGAGCGTTCGAGCACGTTCGAGAACGTAAGAGGGGGCTGGTGACCATGGTCACCAGCCCCCTCTTCGTGCTTTTGCTACGTTGGGAAGGAGCCCGACGAGACGCGCCGTACCGGGGTCACAGGCTGCCGACGCGGGTCGGCGAGCCGGCGTGACAGGGAAGGACGACGCACCCCGGAAGAGTCCGTACGTCTCGGAGGTGCCTGTCATGGCCTGGGTTCTGCTCGTCGTCGCCGGTCTGCTGGAGGTCGGCTGGTCGGTCGGCATGAAGTACACCGACGGTTTCACCCGCCTCGTGCCCAGTCTGCTCACGGGGTGCGGCATCGTCGCGAGCATGGTGCTGCTGTCGTACGCCACGAGGTCGCTGCCGATCGGCACGGCGTACGGAGTGTGGGTGGGGATCGGGGCGGCCGGTGCGGCGGTGGTCGGCATGGTGGTGCTGGGTGAGCCGGCGACCGCCGCCCGGATCTTCTTCGTGGGTCTGCTGCTGGTCGCCGTGGTGGGGCTGAAGGCGACCTCGGGTCACTGACCGGCGGACCGGCCGGTCACTCCCTGCGGGTGCCGAGGGCGCCCGTCCCCAGCGTGGTGCCGACGGTGCCGGTGCTGCCGGTGTCCCCGGTGGTGCCGCCGGTGGTCTCCCCGGACGAGCCGTCACCGGTGCCGCCGTCGGTCGTCGAGCCGGTGTTCCCGGTCGTGGTGGAGCCGTCGGCGCCGCCGCCCGTGGTGGAGCCGTCGGTGCCGCCGTCGGTCGGCGTGCCGGTGTTCCCGGTCGTGGTGGAGCCGTCGGTGCCGCCGTTGTCCGTGCCCTCGGTGGCGTTGCCGTCGTTCTGGCCGGAGGGCGCCTGGGCGCTCTGGGAGGGGTCGGGGAGCGGGGGCGCGGGCTGGTCGGCGCCCGCCTGGAGCTGGAGGTCGAAGTCGGTCACCGGCTTGCCCTTGAGGGCGTTCCTGGTGAACTGCGCCCAGATCTCGGTGGGGGCGCCGCCGCCGTTGACGCGCTGGAGGCCCATCGCGCCGTAGAGCGGGGTGTGGGCGGCGGTGACCGGGTCCTGGCCCATGACCGAGATGACGGTGGCCAGCTCGGGGGTGTAGCCGGCGAACCAGGCGGCCGTGTCGTTCTCGGCGGTGCCGGTCTTGCCGGCGGCGGGGCGGCCGGCGGCCTGGGCGGCGGTGGCGGTGCCGTTCTGGACGACGCTGCGCAGGACGTAGGTGGTGGTGTCGGCGGCTTCGCGGGTGACGGCCCGGCGGGTCTTCGCCTCGGGCGTGTCCATGATGCTCCGGCCGTCCTTGGTGACCTTGTCGATCATCGTGTACGCGCCGGCCTTGCCGTGGTTGGCGAGGGTGGCGTAGGCCTCCGCCATGTCGAGGACGCTGGCGGTGGCGGTGCCCAGGGCGATGGACGGGTAGGGGTTGAGGTCCTTGGTGGCGGCGGGGACGCCGAGGGCGACCGCGGTGTCCTTGACCTTCTGGGGGCCGACGTCGACGGCCATCTGCGCGTACACGGAGTTGACGGACTTGTCGGTGGCGGTGCCCACGGTGATGTTGCCGTAGGAGACGTCGTCCTCGTTGGCCGGCGCGTAGGCGTCGCCGTTCGAGCCCTGGACGGGCCGCTTGTTGGTCCCGTCGTAGTAGGTGTTCGGGGTGATGGCGCGGCCGTCCTGGGTCTTCGACCCGTTCTGGACGGCGGAGGTGAACACGAACGGCTTGAAGGTGGAGCCGACCTGGAAGTCCCCGCGGGTGGCGTTGTTCGTGTACTGCTTGATGTAGTCGACGCCGCCGTACATCGCGACGACCTTGCCGGTCTTGGGGTCGACGGCGGCGCCGCCCGCGCGGACGGAGTTGTCGACCTTGCGGTCCTTCTTGTCCAGCTTGGACATGAGCTTGTCGTTGACGGCGTCGACGAGGGCGTCCTGCTTGGACTTCTGGAGCGTGGTGGTGACGCGGTAGCCGCCGGCCTCCAGCTCGTCCGCGGTGACGATCTTGTTGTCCTTCAGGTATTCCTTGATCGCGTCGACGATGTAGCCGCGCTGCCCGGACATGCCCGTGGCGGCGGCGCTGTTCTCCTTCGGCGCCGGGAACTTCATGCCGGCGCGTTCGGAGGCGCTGAGCCAGCCCTTGGTGACCATGCCGTCGAGGACGTAGTTCCAGCGGGCCTGGGCGGCCGCCTTGTTCTCGGGGTGCGCGATGACGTCGTACTCGCTGGGCGCGTTGACCAGTGCGGCGAGGTAGGCGCCCTTGGCGGGGTCGAGGTCCACGGCGTCGACGCCGTAGTAGGCCTTGGCGGCGGCCTGGATGCCGTAGGCGTTGCGGCCGAAGTAGCTGGTGTTGAGGTAGCCCTCGAGGATCTTGTCCTTGCTCTCCGTGCGGTCGAGCTTGATGGAGATGAAGAACTCCTTCACCTTGCGCTTGGCGGTCTGCTCCTGCGCGAGGTAGTAGTTCTTGACGTACTGCTGGGTGATCGTGGAGCCGGACTGCTTGCCCTTGCCGGTGGCGGTGTTCCAGCCGGCCCGGAGCATCGCCTTGGGGTCGATCGCGGACTCGGTGTAGAAGTCGCGGTCCTCGGCGGCGAGCACGGCGTGCTGGGCGTCCTTGGAGACCTGGGCGAGGGTGACGTTCTCGCGGTTGATCTCGCCGTCCCGGGCGATCTCGGCGCCGTCGGCGTAGAGGTAGACGTTGCTCTGCTTGGTGGCGAGCGCGTTGGCCGGCGGGATCTTGACCATGGAGTAGCCGAGGAAGAACAGGCCGATCAGCAGCAGGACGCCGATGACGAGGGTGCTCAGCACC
The DNA here is from genome assembly GCF_055584385.1 of Streptomyces sp. NPDC104096. Lineage (NCBI taxonomy): Bacteria > Bacillati > Actinomycetota > Actinomycetes > Kitasatosporales > Streptomycetaceae > Streptomyces > Streptomyces sp. NPDC104096. The sequence continues at coordinate 43,182 of NZ_JBVJMD010000027.1, read as the reverse complement.
ATGCGCCAGGTCGGGAAGATCCGGCGCCAGCCGGTGCGCTTGGGGCGCTTGGGCTTCTTCCCGCTGTTCACGGGCTCGGCGGCCTGGTCGGGTGCGACGGTCTGCACGGCCTGGGCGGTCCGGGGACCCTGGGGTGCGTAGCCGGCCTGCGCCTGTCCGTGCGCCTGCGCCGGTGCCGGCTGGGGTGCGTGGGCCGTCCGGGCGGCGGCCGCCGCCGCCGCGAGCGGGGCGGCCTGGGCGGGGACGGAGGGGCGGCGGGCGCCCTGCGCGGGAACCGAGGGGCGGGCGGTCCGGGCGGCGGTCGCGTCCGGCTCGGGGGTCACGCGGCGGAGCTGCGCGGTCGCGTCCGGTTCGGCGGTCACCCGGCGGAGCTGCGCGGTCGCGTCCGGCTCGGGGGTCACGCGGCGGAGCTGCGCGGTGGCGTCCGGCTCGGGCGTCGCCCGGGGGAGTCGCGCGGTCATCTCCGCCTCGGCCGCTCCGGCCTCGGCGTCGCTCGTGGCCGCCTCGTCACGCACGGCGGCTTCGGCGGCTTCGGCGGCCTTGGTGGTCTCGGTGGCCGGGGTGGGCCGGGCGGTCTCGGCGGCCCCCTGGTTCCCGGCGCCCCCGCCCTCGCCGCCCTCGCCGTCGCCCCGGCCGCCGCGGTCGCGGTCGCCGCCCGGCTCGTCGGCCGGCTGGGGTGCGCTCCGGGCCGGGCCCTCGGTCGGCTGCTGCGGCTGCGGCTCGTCGCTCATGTCGTGCACGGACTCCTGTTTCGCGTCGTACGTTCCCGTACGCCCTCGTACGCCTTCTCTGCCCCCAGTTAAAGACTGTCGCACCAAGCGTTTCGTTCCCGAAAATCGGCACGCGTTCCGCCGGAAATTGCGTGGTGTGCCGGGTCACACGCGCAGTAGGCTCCTGCGCTTCGGTGCCGGGCGGACCTGGAAGGCGGTGGGCGTGGGCGCGGGACGGTTGTACGGGGCCGTCGCGGCGGGGGGATTCCGACGGTACGCGACGTACCGGGTGGCCACGGCCGCGGGGGTCTTCACGAACACTGTTTTCGGCCTGATCCTGGTCTACACATATCTCGCACTGTGGGACGAGAAACCGCATCTGGGCGGCTACGACCAGGCGCAGGCGGTGACCTATGTGTGGCTGGGACAGGCTCTTCTGTCGACGCTCGCCCTGGGCGGCGGCGGGGTCGAGACGGAGCTGATGGAGCGCATCCGCACGGGCGACATCGCGATCGACCTGTACCGGCCTGCCGATCTCCAACTGTGGTGGCTGTCGGCCGACTTGGGCCGGGCCCTGTTCCAGTTGCTGGGGCGGGGCGTGGTGCCCTTCGTGTTCGGCGCGCTGCTCTTCCCGACCGCGTTGCCCCACGACGTGCTGACCTGGGCGGCCTTCCTGGTCGCGGTGGCGCTGGCGATGGTGGTCGGCTTCGGGGTGCGCTTCCTGGTGGCGCTGAGCGCGTTCTGGCTGATGGACGGCACGGGCGCGCAGCAGATGTCGTGGATCGTGGGGTTCTTCTGCTCGGGGATGATCGTCCCGTTGAACGTGTTCCCGGGTGAACTGGGCGACATCGTGCGGATGTTGCCGTGGTCGGCGTTGCTCCAGGCGCCGGCCGACGTGCTGTTGGGCGAGGCCGGCCCGTGGTCCACGTACGCCTTCCAGGCGGGGTGGGCGGTGGTGCTGCTGGGGGCGGGGCGGCTGGTGCAGTCGGCGGCGACGCGGCGGGTGGTGGTGCAGGGTGGCTGAGCCGGGGCGGTTCGCGGAGGGCGTGCGGGCGTACCGGCTGATCGCCGGGATGTGGATCCGCTCCACGATGGCCTACCGGGCGTCCTTCGTCATGACGACGTTCGGGAACTTCGCGGCGACCGCGCTGGACTTCGTGGCGATCCTTTTGATGTTCTCCCGGGTGGACGCGCTGGGCGGCTGGTCGCTGCCGGAGGTCGCGTTCCTCTACGGCCTGTCCGGGATGGCGTTCGGGCTGGCCGATCTGGCGATCGGGTCGATGGACCGGCTGGGCGGCCGGGTGCGGGACGGGACGCTGGACACCCTGCTGGTGCGGCCGGTGCCGGTGCTCGCGCAGGTGGCCGCCGACCGGTTCGGGCTGCGCAGACTGGGCCGGGTGGTGCAGGGGGCGCTGGTGCTGGGTTACGCGCTGGCGTCGCTCGGCATCGACTGGACCCCGGCCAGGGTGCTGCTGATGCCGTGGATGGTGGTGAGCGGCTGCGGGATCTTCGGCGCGGTGTTCGTCGCGGGCGCGGCCTTCCAGTTCGTGGCGCAGGACGCCTCGGAGGTGCAGAACGCGTTCACGTACGGCGGTACGACGCTGCTCCAGTATCCGCCGACCGTGTTCGCCCAGGACCTGGTGCGGGGGGTGACGTTCGTGCTGCCGCTGGCCTTCGTCAACTGGCTGCCGGCGAGCTACGTGCTGGGGCGGCCGCTGCCGCTGGGGCTGCCCGGCTGGGTGGCGTTCGCCGGTCCTGCGGTGGCGGTGGCCTGCTGCGCGCTGGCGGGCGTGGCCTGGCGGGCGGGACTGCGGGCCTATCGGAGTACGGGAAGTTAGGAGGGACCCGGGGCATGAGCGGTACGGGCGACGTGGGCGGTTCTCCCGGTGAGGGTGGTGCTCTCGGTGAGGGCGGCGCTCTCATCGAACTCGACCGGGTCGAGAAGGTCTTCTCCGTGCGCAGGAAGACGGGCTTCCTGCGCCGGGAGTCGCGGCAGGTGCGGGCGGTGGACTCGATCTCCTTCACGGTCGTGCGCGGGGAGATGGTGGGCTACATCGGGCCGAACGGCGCCGGGAAGTCGACCACCATCAAGATGCTGACCGGCATCCTGACGCCCAGCGCCGGCCGGCTGCGGGTCGCGGGCATCGACCCGTCCCGTGAGCGCGCGCGGCTGGCACGGCGTATCGGGGTGGTGTTCGGGCAGCGGACGACCCTGTGGTGGGACCTGCCGTTGATCGACTCGTACCGGTTGATACACCGTATGTACCGCATCCCGGACGGGCGTTACCGGGAGAACCTCGACCGGTGCGTGGAACTCCTGGAACTCGGCGACCTGTTGGACGTTCCGGTACGGCAGCTTTCACTGGGGCAGCGGATGCGCGGTGACATCGCGGCGGCCCTGCTGCACGATCCGGAGGTGCTCTACCTCGACGAGCCGACCATCGGTCTGGACGTGATCTCCAAGGCCAGGGTGCGGGAGTTCCTGCGCGAGCTGAACGCCGAGCGCGGCACGACGGTGCTGCTGACCACGCACGACCTCCAGGACATCGAGCAGTTGTGCTCGCGGGTGATGGTGATCGACCACGGGCGGCTGGTGTACGACGGCGCGCTGGCGGGGCTGCACGAGGTGGGGGAGAGCGAGCGGACCCTGGTGGTGGACCTGGAGCGGGAGGTGCCGCCGGTCGAGGTGCCGGGGGCGCGGGTGGTGAAGGTGGAGGGGCCGCGGCAGTGGCTGGCCTTCCCCGCGACCGAGTCGGCGGCGCCGCTGGTGGCGCGGATCGCGGCGTCGTACCCGCTGGTCGATCTGTCGGTGCGGGAGCCGGACATCGAGGCCGTGATCGCCAAGATGCTGTGGTCGACGGACGCGACGCGACCTCCGGCGGGGGCGGAGCCGGGAGCGGGGACCCTCGAGCCCCCGACGGAGAGGGCCGGCGCGTAGTGCCGGGAGCCGGGAACTCGTAGGCTGTCGGGCATGACCGACGATGCCCCGGAGCTGCGTGCCTCCGACGCCGATCGTGAGCGAGTCGCCGAGGTCCTGCGGGACGCCGTCGCCGAAGGCCGCCTCGACATGGAGGAGTTCGAGGAGCGGCTGGAGGCGACGTACAAGGCGCGGACGTACGGCGAACTGGCCCCGATCACCCGTGACCTGCCGTCGGCCGGGGTCACGCCGCCCTCCGTTTCCCTGATCAAGGAGCCCGAGGGCGACGGGAGTTGGGCGGGGCGGATCGTCGGCGGCGAGGGTTCGTCGCCGTGGGCCGTCGCCGTGATGTCCGGCTTCCAGCGCAGGGGGCGCTGGACGATGCCGAAGCGGTTCAACTGCTTCGCCTTCTGGGGCGGCGGTGAGATCGACCTGCGCGAGGCGAACTTCGCCGACCGCGAGGTGGAGATCAACTGCGTCGCGATCATGGGCGGGTTGAACGTCATCGTGCCGCCCGGCGTCGAGGTCGTGGTGCGCGGCATCGGCATCATGGGCGGCTTCGACCACACCCAGGCGGGCGTGCCGGGGGACCCGGGGGCGCCGAGGGTGATCCTGAGCGGCTTCGCCTTCTGGGGCGGGGTGGGCGTCGAGCGCAAGGTGACACGGGCCGAGCGGCTGCGCCTGAAGGAGGAGCGGCGCCAGGAGAAGCTGGACCGCAAGGCCGCGATGCGGGACCTGCACTCCACCTTCCGCGACGAGGTGGAGGGCGCGCACCGCAAGATGCTCGACGGCCACCGCGACCTGCGGCGGGCGCACCACGAGGAGCGGCGGGAAGCGCAGCGGGAGCGGCGGGACGCCCGACGCGAGGAGCGCCACCGGCGGCGGTACGAGGACTGAGCGGCACCGGCGGCCGTACGAGGACCCGAGCGGGCTCTGCCGGGACCCGGACCGGGTCCCGGCAGAGCCCGCTCGGGTCCCGCCTGTCCGTCCGCCGACGCTCCGCCGGTCACAGCCGTGCCGGAGCCGACCCCTTCAGATCCTCCAGGTCGAGCGCCCGGGCCATGGCCCGGTAGCCCTTGTCGCTGGGGTGGAGGTGGTCGCCGGAGTCGTAGTCGGGGCGGAACGCGCGGGGGTCGTACGGGTCGCGCAGCGCCTCGTCGAAGTCGACGACCGTGTCGTACACCTTCCCGGCCCGGATCACGGCGTTGACCTCCTGGCGGACTTCCTCGCGGACGTCGGTGTAGCGGGGGTGGCCCTGGAAGGGCATCAGCGTCGCGCCGACGACCTTGATCCCCCGGGCGTGCGCCTGTCGTACCAGCTCGCGCAGGCCGTCGAGGATCGCCCCGGGGTCGGCGCGCTGCTCGCTGCGCAGGATGTCGTTGATGCCGAGGTCGATGACGACGACCTTGACGTTCGGGCGGTCCAGTACGTCCCGTGCGAAGCGCTTCAGACCGCTGGTGTTGCCCGCGGGGCTGCCCGGCCCCCCGTCGACGAGGACGCGGTTGCCGCTGATGCCCTCGTTGACCACGCTGTAGCGGGGCACGTCCGCACCCGAGCCGAGGGCCGTCCGCAGCCGGTCCGAAAGGGCGTCCGGCCAGCGGCGGTTGGCGTTCTCGGTGGAGGTGACGCCGTCGGTCAGCGAGTCGCCGAGGGCGACGACGGTGCCGTCGGCCTCGTTGCTCAGCACGTCCAGGGCGGTCAGGTAGCGCCAGTGGCCGTCGTGCTCCCCGTACGGCGTCCCCGTCGCGTCCTGGACGTGGTCGCCGTCGGCGGCGTAACTGATCTGGCGGGCCGCCTCGTGGTAGGTGACCGGGCCGGAGGAGGCGGGGGAGTAGGTGCTGACGAGGAGGTCGGCGCCGCGCGGGACGAGCAGGGGCACGGCGTCGCTGACCGTCTGCCCGCCCGCCGGTATGACGACCGAACCGGCGCCGCCGAAGCTGAGCCGGCGCAGGGTGCCGGTGGCCGCGGCGGCGGTGTCCGGACCGGCGGCGACGGCGATCGAGGCGCGGGTGACGGTCAGCGGCCGGGTGCCGTAGAGGTTGGACAGGGTGATGCGGGCACTCGTACCGGAGGCACTCGCGTGCACGACGTTGCGTATCGAGCGGCCCGCCGTGCCGGTCGTCTCCGTGCCCGGCTCGGCGCCGGACGGGGAGGCGGACCAGGCGCCGACCCAGACGCCGGTGGAGGCGGGGACGGCGTCGGCGCGGACGGGGGAACCGCCGTTCTTCGCGCCGGTGCGGCCGGCGCCGACCGAGACGCCCACGTATATGGCGGCGGACAGGGCCACGATCAGGGCGGTGATCGCGGACAGCAGGGCACAACCGTGACGCCTGGTCATGCGGCGCGGGTCTCCTCGGGCATGGGGAGCCCGGGGCTCCGCTGTGACAGCTCATGAAGGACGGAGAGGCCCGGCTTGCTCGGAACCCCCCTCGAACCTTCCTCGAACACAAACGACGGGAACTCTTGTTCCGTTCCAGGAGTCCGTCACTGAGGGACGAGGAAGGGACAATAGGTCCGAGGGGCAGCGAACGGGTGGAGTGGATGAACGTCACGAATCAGGACGAAGCAGACGAAGCGACCGAAGAGGGTTCGCCCGCCGCGAGCCGGCGCACGATGACGACCTTCAGCCCCGCCGACGAGGAGAAGCGGCGGGGGGTGCGCAGGATGAAACTCACCGCGACCGGCCTGCTGCTCCTCGTGGCCCTCGTCTACGTCCTCGCCACCGTGGCCCGGCACTCCGGCGCCGGGGTCTGGACGGCGTACGTCGCCGCGGCCGCCGAGGCCGGCATGGTCGGCGCGCTCGCCGACTGGTTCGCGGTCACCGCCCTGTTCCGCCATCCCCTCGGCCTGCCCATCCCGCACACCGCGATCATCCCCAACAAGAAGGATCAGCTCGGCGTCTCCCTGGGGGAGTTCGTCGGCGAGAACTTCCTCTCCGAGGACGTCGTACGGCAGCGGCTGCGCGCCGTCGGCATCGGCAGCCGCCTCGGCACCTGGCTGGCGGATCCCGAGCACGCCGACCGGGTGACGGCCGAACTGGCCACCGCCCTGCGCGGCGCGCTGACCGTGCTGCGCGACTCCGACGTGCAGGCGGTGGTCAGCGAGGCGATCACCCGCCGCGCCGGCGCCCAGGAGATCGCGCCCGGCATCGGGAAACTGCTGGAGCGGATAGTCGGTGACGGAGGTCACCGCCGGGCGGTGGACCTCGTCGTGGCCCGCGCGCACGACTGGCTGGTGCTGCACGGCGACTCCGTGATGGACGCGGTGCAGGGCGGCGCGCCCGGCTGGACCCCGCGGTTCGTGGACCGCAAGGTCGGTGAGCGCGTCTACAAGGAGCTGCTGCGCTTCGTCACCGAGATGCGCGACATGCCCTCCCACCCGGCCCGTGGCGCCCTGGACCGCTTCCTCACCGACTTCGCCTCCGACCTCCAGTCCGACACCGACACCCGCGCGCGGGTCGAACGGCTCAAGGGCGAGGTGCTGGGCCGCGGCGAGGTCCAGGACCTGATCGGGTCCGTCTGGACGGCCGTACGGTCCATGATCGTGTCGGCGGCGGAGGACGAGCGCAGCGAGCTGCGGCTGCGGGTACGGGCCTCGCTGCTGACGCTGGGCGCCCGGATGGCGAACGAACCGAAGGTGCAGGAGAAGGTCGACAGCTGGGTGGAGGGCGCGGCGGTGCACGTCGTGACGACGTACCGCAAGGAGATCACCTCCCTGATCACGGACACCGTCGCGAGCTGGGACGCCCGCCACACCACGAAGAAGATCGAGGCCCACATCGGCCGAGACCTCCAGTTCATCCGGATCAACGGCACGGTGGTCGGCTCACTGGCGGGCCTGGCGATCTACACGCTGTCCCGGGTCCTGGGGGCGTAGGCGGGACGGGGCGGGGCGCGGCTCGGCTCGGCGGAGGGAGTGGACCGGCAGGTCCGGGGCACCCGGAAAGCGTTCTCGCTCGACGACGAGGAGGGGGCGCATGACCACCGCGCAGGCCACGAGCGGCCGTACCGTCACCACCAACATTCCCGCCCGCCTGGACCGCCTGCCGTGGTCGCGCTGGCACTGGACGATCGTCATCGGCCTCGGCACGGTGTGGATCCTCGACGGCCTGGAGGTCACGGTCGTCGGCAACATCGCCAGCCGTCTCTCGGAGCCGGGCAGCGGTCTGCCGATCAGCTCGGGCCAGATCACGGGCATCGCGGCAGCGCTGTACGTGGCCGGCGCGTGCGTGGGCGCGCTGTTCTGGGGCCGGCTGACCGACAAATGGGGCCGTAAGCGGCTCTTCATGATCACCCTCGCCGTCTACCTGGCCGCCACCGCCCTCACCGCGGTCTCCTTCTCCCCCTGGTGGTTCTTCACCTTCCGCTTCCTGACCGGTTTCGGCATCGGCGGCGAGTACGCGGCGATCAACTCCGCGATCGACGAGCTGATCCCCGCGAGGTTCCGCGGCCGCGTCGACCTGATCATCAACGGCAGCTTCTGGCTGGGCGCGGTGGGCGGTTCGCTGCTGTCGATCGTGGCGCTGGACACGGACATCTTCCCGGCCGATCTCGGCTGGCGCCTGACCTTCGCCCTGGGCGCGGTGCTCGCGCTGGTCATCCTGCTCGTACGACGTCACGTCCCGGAGAGCCCGCGGTGGCTGCTGATCCACGGCAGGGACCGGGAGGCGGAGGAGCTCGTCACGTCGATCGAGGAGAAGGTGGAGACGCAGAAGGGCGAGCGACTCGCGCGCCCGGAAGGCGAGATCACCATCCACCAGCGCAGCAGCGTGAGCTTCGCGGAGATCGCCCGCACGCTGTTCGCCGACTACCGCAAGCGCTCGGTCCTGGGCTTCTCGCTCTTCATCGGCCAGGCGTTCCTGTACAACGCGATCACCTTCGGCTTCGGCGCGATCCTGACGACGTTCTTCAAAGTGCCGAGCGGCAACACCGGTTACTACTTCGCGGTCATAGCGGTCGGCAACTTCTGCGGCCCGCTGCTGCTGGGCAAGCTGTTCGACACGGTGGGCCGCCGAGTCATGATCTCGGGAACCTATCTCCTCTCCGGCCTCCTCCTCTTCGGCACGGCGTGGCTGTTCGACCGGGGCTCCCTGACCGCGACGACGATGACGGCGTGCTGGTGCGCGGTGCTGTTCTTCGCCTCGGCAGGCGCCTCCAGCGCCTACCTGACCGTCTCCGAGATCTTCCCGATGGAGACCAGGGCCATGTCCATCGCCTTCTTCTACGCCCTCGGCACGGCCGCCGGCGGCATCAGCGGCCCCCTGCTCTTCGCGGACCTGACCAGCACCGGCAAGGTCGCCGACACGGTCCTCGCCTTCCAGATCGGCGCGGCCCTGATGTGCGCGGCGGGCCTGGTGGCGGCGTTCCTGGCGGTGAACGCCGAACGCCGCTCGCTGGAGGACATCGCCCGCCCGCTGACGGCGGTGGCGGACAAGGCCCGCACGGCGGCGGCGAAGCCCCGCGGCACGAAGGGGCCGCACGTGAAGTCGGCGTAGCGCTCACCGCGCCCCGGACCGTTTCCGGCTTTTGACCGGACCTCCAGGACGTGGATCAGACCCCGGTCGTTGACCCGGGCCGGACGATCATCAGCACCGTCACGGCCGCCCAGAGCAGATTGAACATCCCGGTGAACATGGCGAGCCGCACGGTCGCCCCGGCCGTCCCGCCCCCTTCGGCGAGCACCTCCTGCCGGGGCAGCACCAGCACGGCCAGCACGAGCGCGGCCAGCGCGGTCAGCACGATGGAGGCGATCAGCCAGCCGTCACCGAGCACGCCCATGTTGCTCGCCGTGGCGAACCCGAACACGGGAACGACGACACCGACGACGGCGTACACCCGGCATATCCGGTGCAGCAGCCGTACGGTCTCCACCGCCCGGAGATCGTCCGGCGCGGCCAGCGCCCGGCGCGCGGCGGGCGGGAACATGCTGGCGGCGACGGTCACGGGCCCGATCGCGACGATCGCGGCAAGGACATGGACGGCGAGAAGGAACTTGTTCACGCCCCGACGGTAGGCGGCGGCCCACCGGTACAGAAGTGGCAGGAGTGCCATGGACCAACGGATTCTCGCCACCACCTGCCGTACGGCCGCTGTCGGCCGTACGACGTCGAGGCGAGGACGGCCCGCGGCCGCTCCCGGTGTCGTCGTTGCGGGGTCACGCCTGCCGGTCGGCGACGGCCCAGGACGCCAGGGCGACGGCCCCCGCCACCCCGAACACGGCGGGCCAGGCGCCCACCTTCTTGGCCAGCGGGTGGGACCCGGCGAACGCGGCGACGTACGCGGCGGTCAGCGCACCCGCGGCCGCCCCGCCGGCCTGCTCCCGCCACTGCCGGGCGGCAGCGACCCCGGCCACGGCCAGCACGGCCCCACCGAGCTGCCGCTTCTTCGTCCACCGGGCAACCCCGTACCCACCGACGAGCCCACCCGCAGCCACCACCGCACTGGGAACCTTCGCCATGATTACCTCCTCATTTGTCCCCCTGAGGCTAACGTCCTGGCTCAGCGCGACGGACTTGCCCCCTGGTGCGGGGCTCGGTCGCATGGCTGTCCCAGGCCACGCCCTTCACTGGTTCCGGTACTCCCGCTTCAGCCGGATCGAGAGGTCGATGCCCTCCTGGACCGCAAGTTCGAACTTGGGGTCCTGACGGAGGCGGATCCTTCCCCGATAGTCGACGATCACCGCGGCGACCGCGCTCAGGTCCGTCTCCGTCGACGTATTCAGCGCATACTGAAGATCCGCATCGAAGGACTCCCGGTCACCGGGAAAGCCATGCCCGGCCCGGAGTGCGGCTCGGAGCTCGCCGAGGGTCCTCAATGGCATGGCAGGTGCGGACGCTTGCGGATTCTGCGCGCTCACCATCCGCTCTCCAGACCTCCTTGATCATGCGGTCGACTGTCCTTTGCGACGGATCAGAGCTTGCCGCGTTTGTCTCCCGGACCTCACCGGCGGTACTCAACGTCCGCAGGGGAAAGGCAGGTTGCCGACATGCAGCACGGGGCGGGCGCGTGGTGATGGCTGGAACGACGAGCTGGGGAACTGGCGACACTGTCACCTTGCGGAGGCAGCCAGAAAGTGACGCCACGCCGAGGCCGACACAGCTATACGAGGACCGTCGGGCCGCTTGGAGTCCCGCACATGGACGCCGGATGCTACGAACGCCGTCTCCACGCATTCGGTGGCGTTGCCGCCGCTGTACGACGACTTGAACCAGGCGGATTCGGAGACGGGCTCAGGACTGGCCGACATTCACAGCTCCTTGCGAGCGCGATGGATCATGGCGGAGGAGGCCTCCATGTCCAACGCTTGCGCCTGGAGGTACTCGAACGCAAGTCTGTATCGGCTTAGCTCCTCGTCCTTCTCCAGGAAGAGCGAGCCGGTGTGGAAGTCGACGTACACCACATCAAGGGCTGGTTCGGAGCCGCCGATGATGACAAAGCTTCCCAGCGCTGCCGCGTGGGCGCCTTTGGCGAAGGGCAGCACCTGAAGAGTGATGTGCGGGGACTCGTTCGCTTCCAGCAAGCGGTCCAACTGTTCCTGCATGATCCGGGGTGACCCGACGACGCGGCGGATCACAGATTCGTCGAGGATCGCCCACAAGCGGAGAGGCTTCGGCCGGTCGAGAATCTGCTGCCGTTTCATGCGGATGTCGACCAGACGCTCGATTTCCGCTGGTGCCAAAGGGACTTCGTTGGCCCTCTGTAGCGCTGTGCTGTACGCGCGTGTCTGAAGGAGACCGGGGACGTAGACACAGGCGAAATGACTCTCGCGTACGGCCTCGTCCTCAAGTGTGAGCAGCAGGTTCATGCTCTCCGGGATGGAATCAGCGAAGGAGCTCCACCAGCCTTGCTGCTTCGCGTCCCTTGCCAGCCCAACAATGGCCGTGCGCTCGAGCTCTGTTGATCCGTACGCTCGGCACAACCCATCGATAACAAGCCACTTGACCGGTCCTGACTGAGTCTCGTACCGGCTGACCGTCGCTTTCGAGACGCCGACGAGCTGCCCGGCCTCCTCAAGGGTCAGCCCCGCGCGAGCGCGCAATTTGCGCATCATCGCGCCTAGTTGCCGACGCCGGGTGGTGATCCGTTCGGGCATGCGGCTCCTTTGCCGTGGCCGGACGGTGGGTCCGGCGCTCCCCGTCAGGCTAGGCAGCCCGTACGCGGCTTCACTACCGGATTCACCCGATAGATTCCGATGAGAAGTTACGCAGAGAGAGTTCTCTATGCGATGCTCACTCACGGATCGCTACGCAGTGCAGTCGTACGGATACGGCAGGCGCAGCACGTGCGTGGCGCGTGAGGGAGGAGCGGCCTATGTCTGGCTGCGAAGTCACTGAACCTCGACCTCGACTCCGTTGTGTCCTGCCCTTTGAGGCGGCGCCGGCGGAAGTGCGTTTGCTTCGGAGGGCCACGGCGGCACAGCTGAGCAGATGGGGTGTGCCCGTTGCCGCTGGCGAAGCGGAACTGCTCGTCACTGAGCTGGCGACGAACGTCGTCAAGCATGTCGGCGAGGGTTCATCAGCCACTCTGGTCCTTGAATGGCGCGGGGAGCGGTTGCGTCTCGAAGTGCATGACAAGAGCCGGGCTGTGCCGTCACCGGGAACGCCCGACTGTGAGGCGGAGTGCGGCCGCGGTCTGCACATGCTCGCGGCCCTGGCGGTGGACTGGGGCACTGTGCTGACCGCGGTGGGGAAGGCGGTCTGGTGCGAGATCTGGATCGGCTCAGGCCGGACGTGCCGACGCATCGAGCGCGCAGTTACGGCGCTGGAGGGCTATCAGGGGATCAGCCGTGGTGCTCCGCTGCGCGTGAACGGGCGGGATGTCGGGCTTGAGGAAACCGCTGTGGAACTGATCGCCGATCTGCTCCACTGGACTGCCGCTCGCGGACTCGACCCGGACGATGTCCTCGATCGCGCTCAGATGCATTACGAAGCCGAAGCTGCCTAGCGGGCAGCGTTTGAGTGGCCTCCCTTATGCGTCTCCGTGAGCGGCTGCCGTCGTGAAGTCGGTCACCACTTCACGCCTCAGTTGCCGCTCTCGGCATGGACTGCCGCGTTGTCGCCCGCCTTGGGGCTGGCGCTGTGGGGGGAGCGGCGCTTCAGGGCGCTGCTCCGCGTCTCAGATTTCCGCCTCAGCGGCATCGTATGAACGTTCGAAAAGCTTGTAGCTGATGACTAAGGTGGTGCAGGGGATGCCGCACACTGGTGTGTGCCGCCGTGTCGAGTCGCAATGTCAGTGGGTCGTGTCACCCTCTGTGATGGCTGCCGTATGAGGCGTCACTGGTATTCGTGCAAGAGGAGGGGCCATGACCGGGACTGACCGGGGCTACACGTCGATCGAGATCTGCGCTGGCGCTGGCGGACAAGCGATCGGGCTGCACATGGCCGGTTTCAGGCATCTTGCTCTCGTCGAGATCGACAAGTACGCGGCGGCGACCCTGCGCGAGAACATCGAGGTGCACCCGAAGTGGGACTGGGAGCGCGCCAACTGCGATGTTCTCTGCCAGGACGTGGTGGAGTTCGATCCCGCGCGTGACCTGGTGAAGAGTGCCGGTCTCTACAAGCGGGGTGAGGTCGACCTGCTTGCCGGGGGTGTGCCGTGCCCGCCTTTCTCCCACGCTGGCAAGCAGCTCGGTGAAGACGATGAGCGTGATCTCTTTCCGCGCATCCTGGAGCTGGCCGAACTCATCCGCCCTCGCGCAGTGATGATCGAGAACGTCCGTGGACTCATGGACCCCAAGTTCGACGACTACCGGTCGCGGATCCAGGCCAGCCTTGAGGAGATGGAGCCCGACGAGGACGGACGGCCAGGCTACGAGGTCGTGGGGTGGAAGGTTTACGAGGCGGCGGAGTTCGGTGTTCCGCAGCTTCGGCCGCGCTCCATCCTTGTCGCCTTCCGGAAAGACGTCCTCAAGGACCTGAAGTACGAAGCTCCGGCGCCCAGTGCCGAGACGGTAACCGTCAAGGATGCGCTTGAAGAGACGATGATGGAGCGCATCAAGCCGTTCTTGGACGGACCTCAAGCTGCCCAGGCGCAGAAGGTGTTCGACGATTGGGCGGACGGCGCTAAGAAGGGCGTAGCCCCCACGCTCGTAGGCGGCTCCAAGAAGCACGGAGGCGCTGACCTCGGTCCCAGCCGGGCTAAGAAGGCGTGGGAGAAGCTGGGTGTCTCGGGCCTGGGCGTGGCCAACGCGCCAGTGGACGGCAAACCGACCGGCACCGAGCATCGCGATCTGTTCCGTACCGGGGGGCCCATGCTCACGGTTCGCCAGGCCGCGATCATCCAGGGGTTCCCGACGTACTGGGAATTCACGGGAGGCAAGACGGCTCAGTACCGGCAGGTCGGGAATGCATTTCCGCCGCCCGTCGCACAGGCCATCGGCGAATCGATCATGGAAGTGCTCAAGGCGGACCGCAATCGCGCCGCCAGCCAGTGACTGAGGGTGACTGAGGGTGGCTGAGCGGCGGCGCGCATAGGCGGCGTCGCAGCTCAGCCGTCCGTCAGGGCAGTCGGCTGTTCAAGTGCGCGAGTAGGGCATGGATGTCATCGGCGTCCATGCCCATACCCGTGATCTCCTCCTCTTGGAGGTCGCCGAGCTGGCGCACCGCAGGATCGTCGAGCACGCTGCCCAGGAAGTGCAGCTTCTCTTCGAGGCGCATGGCAACGATTTCGTCGATGGTGCCCCGGGCCGCTAGTACCGTCACGCGTGTCACGGTGTCCGGAGGCAGTCCGAGACGGTGAATGCGGTCGAGACTCTGCAGGAAGCGGCCAGCCATGAAGTCGCGGTCCACGTACACGGCATCGTGGCAAACCTGGTGAAGGCTGATGCCTTCGCCAAGGGTGGCGGGATTGGAGATCAGGACCATGCAGGACGGGTCCTCGCGAAAGCGGCTCAGCTCAGCTTCCCGCTCCTGGCCCGAAGTAGCGCCGTAAACAGAAGCCGGGGCATGCGGTGCCAGCAGCTCCTCCAGGGTTTTCTGGCTTCTGATGAACCCAGTCCACACCAGTGTCTTGCGGTCGGCCTGCGCGTTCCTGGCGACGATCCGAACAGTTTCGGCGTACTTCGGTGAGAGCTCATGCCGAGGAAGCCGCTGGAGCAACGTATGCAATGAGTCGCTGTCAGGGATGTCGAGTGCGGGCAGCTGGAAGGCGAGCGGATCGTAGGGGCTGTCACTCGGGGCCAGCAGCGCCGGGCTGATGGCGGCCATCAGCATGCGCATCGCCGCCTTGCCGAGAGAAGCCAGATCACCACGGCGAGCGGATGGCTGCCCTTTGAGTGCCTTGTACAACTCGCGGTGCAGTGGGGGAAGGTCGACGTATCGGACCACGGGTTCGAAGGGCGGGAGCCCCAGTTCCTTCTTCGTCGTCCGGGTGAACAGCGGACGCAGGGCCCGGCTGGCGTAAGCGAGGTCGCCGCCGCCGACAGCCTCGACTACGAGCTGTTTACCACGCCCCGGCCAGACGAACGAGAGCAGGTTCTCCAGGTCCCGGGCGCTGTTTGGGGCTGGCGTCCCAGTGAGGATGAGACGCCGGCGGGCCAGTGGCCCGAGCGAGAGACAGGCAGCGCCGTACGTGCCACGCGCTCCGAGTTTCATCCGATGCGCCTCATCGAGCACGAACATAGCCGGGGCTGTACGCAGCCACTCTGACAGCCGGCTGACGGAGCTGGACAGCCGCTCGTAGTTGACCAGGACGACATCAGCTTCTGGATCCAGGGATCCGTTGTCCATCACGGAGACTTGCAGCGGTTCCTTGAAGCAGACGTCACCTTCGAAACGCCAGGATTCATACGCTGCTTTAGGGCAGACGACGAGCAGACGCCGGACTTCGCCCCGCTCTCGCAGGGCGCTGAACACGGCCAGTGCCGTGCGGGTCTTGCCGGCGCCGGGAACACTGAAGTTCGCACCATGACCCAGGGACAGCAACTCCCCGATATCACGCAGCTGGAATGAAGTCAGGTCCGCTTGCCAGCCTGCGCTGAGCAGGGTGTGGATGCCTTCTGGCGCGGTCGGCACCGACGGGGCGTCGGCAGACAGCGAGTCCAGCTTGGTTTGCACGGTCTCGGAGTCATCGAGAACACCAGTCACCAGGCTGGCCAGCTCCGGTTCCCACTCGACGTCGGAGTGGGGCCAGCCTGCCAGTTCGCCGATGACGGAGAGGAAGCTGTCCAGGTCGGTATCCGACGTCAGCGGGCCCAGCTGGCCACCCGGAGTTACCCGCGTGGCCAGCATGCCGAAGTCTCTTTCCAGGCCTGGCCTGGCACGCAGCACCGCCCGCGTTCGCGTGACGTCGAACGCGATGCGCAGAGACGGGCTGTCCGAGTGTGTCACCGCTGGCCCGCCACGGCTTCACGCAGCCAAGACAGGCCCTCTCCTGGCAGCTGAATGGTCTTTGCGGCCTCAGCGGACACCTTCGTCAAGGCTTGCTGGAGCGCGATCAGAGCGTCGTCGAAGGCGCCCTCGTCCAAGCTGTTGTTGCCACGGGCCATCACCAGGTCAGTAACGCACTGCTGGAGATCGTCCACTGCGGCGACGACCCGGTCGGGAGCGGCAAGCCGCTTCTTCTGCTTGCGGTTCTCATCAACAGCGGCCCGGATCGATTCGCCGAATGCTTCCCTCAGAAGGGTCACGGAGCGGTTGGCGTCCGTGATCGCCTCGGGAGTCGCGACGGCTGGGGACTTCTGCGTGGCCTTCGCCCGGAGGAGCGCGTCAGTGAGGGCGCGTGCCTGGACCGCCGCGGAACTTGGGGCGGGGACGGAACGATTGAGGCCCGGGATGGAAACCGCCTTTGGCGGCTCCGGTGCCACAGCCCGGGATTCCTCAGGCAGGCGATGCTCTAGAAACTTCTCGCGGAAGTCGGCACGGATGGCCCGGATGTCAGTCTTGGCGATATCGAGAACGATGGCTGCAAGCCGGTACTCAAGAAGCGTGTCTGCCTTTTCCTTGCTGTTCGCCTTCTCCTTCACGTAGGCCCGATACAGCTCAGCGAAGCGCTCCTGGGCGTCCTCGAAGTCCATAAGGCGCAGCTTGATCCGGTCGTGCTCGCTGCGCTTTACCAAATCACGCAACTGCCCGAGGACCCAGGTGTCCCGTTCCAGCGCTGGTGTCGACGTGTGGAACAGCTTGGAGATGGCGGGAAGCGGAAGCCCCAGCTGGATCTGCTCCTCAACGGCCATGAGGCGATTGATGTAGGAGTACTCACGTCGGCGATCAGGCCTGAGCTGCAGCGACAGTTCGACTGAACGGATGTCGTCCCAGGTGCAGCTGGCCGGCAGCACGCCTACGCGGATGATCTCGACGCCCAGTTCCTTGAGCGCCGCACGGCGGGTGTTCCCGTTGACGAGTACACCCTCACGGGAGATGAGCCCCGGCTCGTTCTGACGGTGATCGCGAAGACTCTCCATCAGCTTGCTGAAATCCGGATCGCGCTGGTGCGGGTCAGAAGGCTTCGCCATCAGCAGATGGTGCAGATACCTCTGCCCTGCGTCGGACCATGTGTCCTTCGCCAGTTCCTGTTCCTGCAAGGGGTCGTGCGCGCGCTGCGCACTGACTCTGTGCGTCGCGGGGTTGTAGTAGAGATGATCCACTGGCATGTCGATGACCTCGACGTGGATCGGGCGGCCCCGGAACTCCACGCGGAGCGTCTCCGGCACCGCGTCGCCTGCGCGCGCGTCCTGAAGCCGCTGCTCGACCAGGGCGCGGTTCTTCTCCGCGGTCGGCGGGACGCCAAAGTCCGTCGGCATGGGTACCTCTCGTAACTGGGGTGAGCTTGGGGAACGAAGGGGGGCGTGCCGACACCTGGTCCGCCCCCTGCGAGCGTTTAGTTCAGGCCCTCACGGAAGGCGTCGCGTGCCTCAGCCGGCAGTGCACGGTACTTCGCCCAGAGTTCTTCGGCGGCGCTGAACGTCCGGGCGTCCTGCTTGACCCAGGTCTTCAGGATGTCGAGCTCGAGGGAGGGGAGCGACGTGGCCTCGGAGAGCAGCGCCGGCACGTCGTACGTAGAACCGATGCCACCGACACGACAGCGGTTGCACTCGATGACGTACTGGAGAGCTCTGGTGCCGTCCGCGTGCAGGACTTCACGCCTGGCTACGTCGAGCTGGGCCGTGACGTCCGAGTCGGCGTACGTGTCTCCGGGGGTGGCACCGCAAGAACTGCACTTATGGTTGTAGGCGGCCAGCAGCTCGCGACGCTGGTTCACCGTGATCGCGCTCTTGGGCCGGGTGCCACGGCCCGGTTCCCAGACGGGCTCGCCGCGCTGGACATACCGCTGTTCATTGGCGTCGAGGTTGAAGTCCTCGCGCTTGGTGTCGATTTTCCACCCGAAGTCGCGGAGGTCGCGCATTCGCCGGTCGATCTGTGCCACATCAGGAAAGGCCTCACGTAGCTGTGACTTGGTGAAGACGTTCCCTTCGCCGACCACCTGGACGAGCCAGAGTGCGGCGCGCTTCATCGTGCCCAGTTTGCTGTCCTGCCATGAAGGCAAGGCCGTGCTCATCTGCCACCTCGCAGAGCCTGATGGGGTCAGCCCGACTGCATGTCAGAACGGTTGGTGCCTGACAGTGACCCGCTGAAGCCAACAGAACATCAAGTCAGTCGGAAACGGAAGTGAGTGAGTGTCCGGATGGGCATCCGGACAAAGAAGAGGCGGCAGTTGTCGACGGGAAGCGGCACACTGTTGTCAAATGCTGTTGCCTCTCAGCACGGTGAGGGCAGAAGGAGCTGGCATGTCGCGACCGGGTCACTTCAGAGAACTGGATGACGAAATTCCGGATGAGTGCAGGGCCCTTGCCGAGGCACTGCGCGGTCTGATGTCGGTGATTGGAATGTCGTTGAGGCGAACGCATGAGGAGCTGATCAGGCGCAGCAGCGGCTGTGACGCTTCAGCGAGCGCGCTCTCGGAGCTGCTCAGCGGGCGCATACGCAGGCCCAGACGAGAGGTGATCCGCGCGCTCTACGACTTGGCGGAGTCCATCGCGAGGGCGAGCGCGGTTCCCCTGCCAATTGCCTGGGAGGAACTTGAGGATCTCCGTGCGAAGGCGTGCGAGCCGCCGGCGCCTCTGTGTGTGAGTTGCCAGGAACCTGTGTTGCCGGTCCCCTTGGCGCAGGGGGACCGGCAACACGGCCAAGTCCACTGGCCTACGACAGTGACCTTGTTGGGCATGAAGCAGACCAGAAGAGCCGAGGATGTTGCCGGCGTCCTGCGGCATGTCGGGGTGGCCGGCGACTCGGCAGAGGTCGCTCAGGCCGTGGTCGCGTGCAGGGCGAGCGGGCTGCGTTCCGAAGCGGATGTGATTCTCAGGTATGCACAGAGTGGGCGCAGTGGGCGGCAGCTCGCCGAGATCGCCTATGAGTTCTTGAAGGTCGAAGACAGCGGCATGGCCCAGCGAGTGCTCAAGATGTCGCTTGCCCGGTAGAGGTCCCCTGCCGACTGGTCGGAGAAGCCTGGCGTCTGGTTGTCACGGCGAGGCAGATCGCCTCGCTGCACGCTTCCGCTGACTCGTGTTCCCAGAAGCGCAAGACGAGCCAGCCGGCTTGCCGAAGGCGCTCATCCGTATCGCGGTCCCGGGCCATATTCCGGGCCACTTTGTCGGACCAGTAGCCGGGGTTGGTCTTTGGAGGGACGTAATGCTCGGGGCAGCCGTGCCAGTAGCACCCGTCTATGAAGACGGCTACCTTCGCCGGCCGGAAGACCATGTCGGCGGTGCGGCGGAGATCTGACAGCGGGCGGGCCGCCACCCGGTACCGCAGTCCCCGAGCGTGCACCAGTCGACGGACAAGACGCTCCGGAGTGGTGTCCCGGCTCCGGATCGCCTGCATGTTGCGGCGACGCGCGGCGGACGACGCCCACGAGCCCTCGGGCGGCACCCAGGCGGGCTGGGAGGGATCGGGTTCTGGGGTGGGAGTAGTCATCGGTAGTGAGTTACCAGCCGAGCAGAGTTGGCGGCAATGTTCCGGGCGCGCCGGGGCCTGAGTACGTGAAGAATCTAACGGTGTGCGCTTTGTGATCGATCAGTCTTTATTTCCGCTTATAGGGTACTGCGTCAGGCGAATGCGGAAGGCGTGTTCAGCGTCAGCCCGGTGTCATTTGGTGTGTGAAGGAAGAGCCGGTGCCGGCACAACCAGGTCGCCGGGCTGGGCGAGGACCCATTCCTCCCCGTCCAGGGAGACTCGCGGGGCATCCCCATGCCGGGGCCCGGACGGGGCCACCCGGGCGCTGACGAATTCGCCCTCCTCCGGCAGAGGAAGGCCCAGCTGGCCGGCGATCTCGCGGTGGCTGGTGTAGTCGCCCATGATGAGGATGCCCTCTGGCCTCAGTGCCGACCGGCTGCCGCCGTTGCCGCGGACTCGCTTCATGTAGTCCTTCTGCTGGGCCACCGTGCGGACCACGTTGCGGCCGATGCGCCGCCGCTGGGCACGCCGGAAGAGTTCGTTCAAGCGTTGCTGGCCCGAGCCAGAGGCGAACACTGCCTCCCGGTCCGCCGCGTCCATGTGGAGGAGCACGTTCTCGGGGAGAGGCTCGTCGCGCCACAACCACCGGATCTTGTCCCGGTGTTCAGCCTTGATCGTGAGCTTGAGGTCTCGGTTGTTCCCCGTGTTCAGCCACTCGTGACGTATCCGGACAAGCCCGATGCTCCAGAGGGACTTGTAGTCATCCGCCCAAGCCAGCAGACAGAGGTGGTCCATCGCCTCGGGCGGAATCATCCAGCCGCCGAACTGCTGGGAGTACTTGCAGTCCACGTCGACGCCGTCGATCTGGTAGTCCATGGCGTCGCCGTCGGCGAACCTGAACTCCCGCTGGAGATTGATCTCCACGAGAGTTCCCGCGTGGGTCTTCTCGGTCTTGAAGAGCGTCTTCCAGTCGTAGCGTCCGGTCACCTCGCCGTTGAGCAGCTGGTCGATGGTGTCACGGAGGACCCTGGCGAACCGCCGGCCCGTAGGGTCGTACGCCTTGATGCGGTCGTAGACCCGGTCCAGTTCAGGGTCCACCCCGGCCGCCAAGTTCGGTAGAGCTACCGAAATGGCGGCCTGGATGTCGGCCTCTTCGAAAGGAAGCATCTTCTCCCCGTTGGTGAGTGATCCGCTGCGCGCAGAGCCCTCGTGCCTCAGTCCGCGTTGACGATAACCGCGTCCGGACGAGTGGAGTCCTTGGTCTGGAAGCGCACGAGCTGCTTCTTCGTGTCGATGGCTGCCCTCGGCGGAATCACGGTGAACGCCATGATGACGCGGTCAGTTGCCGCAGCGCCCGTCGTGGCAATGGCTTTGACCTCATCGTCCTGGGCGGCTTCTACGACGGGATACAGGAGCACCACGCCGCGCGTCGATCCGAGTGCGGGAAAAGCGTCTCCCGTGGAAGCCAGGTCCGGCTGTTCGATCAACTGCTGGGCGAACAGGCGGTGTTCCAGGCCTGAGATACGGCCGAAGGACTGCTTTCCGGACTGGCGGCTTCGACGGAACAGGGAGAACGGTCCCTGGCCCAGCACGTTCGCCTCGATCCGGTTGCGCTGGGTTCGCTGCGGAGCGATGACCAGCCAGTCGTCAACCTTGGCCAGTCGGCCGTCGAGCTGGGACAAGTAGGTCAGGTGCGGGGCGAGAACGTTGCCGTCCTCCCATTCCAGCGAACTCAGGACGGAAAGGAGCTGAGCGTGCGGGATGACCGTGGTCGATGCCTGGAAGCTGCGGGGCAGGGGCGAAGTCTCGTCCGGCCGCAGAACGCAGGTCGCTGAGGTGCCGCTGAGAGCAGCGAGGACGGACTTCCAGCGTTCGGTGTTGCGTGCGGTCAGCACGGCGTCTTGCGGGTACGCGGCCGGCTCGATCGGTTTGCCCGGCGACCGCACCTCCACCAGCTCCGCGTTGAACATCTTGTTCCTGGCCGACGGCTTCACCCAGGGCAGGTGCTGGGCCACCAGGGGCGGGATCTGGGCGGGGGTGACCTGGGGACGGCCGTCCACCAGCGGGGCGTAGCGGGCCAGCTCGGCGCGGAAGAGTTCCTCGTCCCGGCAGATCGCCTCGAAGGCCTCGTACAGGTCGACGGTCTTGGCGCTGCGGCCGCGGCCGAGCGTCTCCTCGCGGCCGATGTACAGCCGTACCAGGTCCCGGTAGCCGGGGCGGAAGCCGAACCAGCGGCCCATCTGCATCAGGGTGTCGGCCTGCTGGGTCGTACGGCGGTAGTACGTGACGGTCAGGCCCTCGACCGTGAAGCCACGGGACAGCTTGGTGCCGCCGACGAGGATCTTCCAGACGTGCGGGGTGCGGTCGAAGTCGAGGTCGGGCTGGGTGTAGTCGCGCTCGCTCTCGCCGTTGATGACCATGACGGGGCTGCCGCCCTGGTTGATCAGACGGCGGGCCTCGGCGACGTACGGCTTGAGGTCGGCGTACGCCGTGGGAGTGGGCAGGGAGCCGTCCGCGTGGGTGCGGAAGTCCCTCTCGAAGAGGTCCGCCAGGCGGGCGTGGCCCTCCGGGCCCGTGTACGCGGCGTTGTGCCACATGGTGTTGATGCGCAGGGCGAGTGCCGTGTGCTCGGCCATGCGGACCGATTCGTGCACCAGCATCGTGTGGTGCCGGAACGGGCCGTCGGGGACGCCGTGCTCCGCGCGGTAGACCTTCAGGGCGCCCGTGAGGACGAAGGCGTCCAGGGCTTCCTGGAGGCGGTCGCCCGTGCTGTCGTAGATGCCCCGGACGTGCTTCTCCTCGGCCTCGCCCGCGCCCTCGCCGTCGTCGACCGTGTCCAGGTCGTGGAAGTCCTGGACGCCCATGTAGTCGGTGGGGCGGGGGAGGGAGATCAGGAAGTCGCGCGGGAACAGGTCCTCCTCGTCGCCCGGGTCGATGAACACGTTGGCGAAGGGAGTGGCGGTGTAGCCGACGTACTGGGCGCGGGGCAGGAGCTTGAGCAGGGCGCTGATCTGGCCGTTGATCGCCGTGCGGGTGACCTTGCCGTCCTCCCACTTCTTCGGGTCCGTGGTGTTCACCGAAGCCTGGTCCGACTCGTCGTCGATGATCAGGGCCGGTACCTCGCCGAGGATCGGACCGAACTTCTTGAGGTCCTTGACCAGCTTCTCCAGCACGGACTTGTTCTTCTTCACGACCATGACGCGGGCGCGGGCCGCGTGCAGGTTCGCCGGGTCGTACAGCGGACGGGTGCGGTCCGGCTTCTCGAACTCCAGGGCGCTGATGCCGCGTTCCAGGGACATGTAGTCACGGTCGCGGGAGGTGAGACGTTCGATGTCGAAGGCGCCGAGGGCGGACGGGCGGGCGCCGAACGAGACGAACTTCGCGGGCCAGTCCTCGTCGTCCTGGTAGTCGATGCCGACCAGGGCGTCCGGGTCGTCGGGGTCGGCGGAGCCCAGGATGTTCTCCTGGCCGATCAGTTCCATGTCGAGGCGGCGCTGGGTCTGGCCGCGCAGCAGGTTCAGGGTGCCGCCCAGCACGATGACCAGCCGGTAGCCCGCGTCGATGGCCTTGGCGGTGACGCCGGTGAAGTTGGCGGTCTTGCCGGACTGCACGTAGCCGACGACGAGTCCGCGCGCGCCGTAGGCGTCGTCCCGGGTCGGGTCGGCGAGCCGCTCGACGACCGCGTGGGTGGCCTCGTCCAGACTGGAGACCGCCACGTCGGGCCAGCCCTTGCGGCGCAGCAGACGCTCGTACGAGGCCCAGTAGAAGGAGCGGTTCGCCGCCTGTTCCCGGGTGTACCAGGGCTGGAACTCGCGACTGATGGTGACCGGGCCCGCCTCTTCGTGCACCGGGACGGCCGCGTCGAGCGCCTTGCGCAGATCCGGGCCGAACGCGAGCTTGTCGTGGACCTCGGCGCGGCGCTCGGGGGTGCGCGGCGCGGTGGCCGACCAGGTGGGGGACTGCTCGAAGTCCCAGGCGGTGAGCTTGCGGCGCCAGAGGGCGAGAAGGTCGTCGCCGGGGGCCGCGGCCAGGACGCGGGCCCGGAAGCGGGTCTCGTCCGTGTCCTCCGGATCGTCGGCGTCGGAGAGTACGAAGGCGAGTTTGGCGAAGTGTTTGGGGCCGCGCCGGCTCATCGCGTCGAGGACCTCGCCGTGCAGGTCGGTGAGGCGGTCGGAAAGGGGGGTGTTCTCGGCGGTCACGGCGGCGGGGCGGCCTTTCTGGAGGTGCGGGGAGGCGTGGGGCGGGAGGCGACTAGTCGGCGGCGCGGTCGAGCTCGGCGCGTGCCGCGGTGACGAGCACGCTGTTCCACAGGGCGATCTTGTCGGTCTGGTTGGCCCGGACCCGCTCCTTCTGGAAGATCTCGTTGAGCATCAGGTACAGAAGGCTCTTGAGGACCGGGGCGTCGTTGGAGCCGCCGCGCCGGCCGCCGTTGAAGGCCTGCCGGTAGTCCTTGTTGAGGACGACCACGCGCTCCTTGTGGTCGACGGTGAAGAGCAGTTCGGCGGAATCGGTGCCGGACGGCACGTCGAGCCGGGCCCAGGTGAAGGTGATGGGGTCGTCGCCCTCCAGCTGAGGCAGTTCGTCCCGCAGCGTCCGCCTCAGCTTCGGGTCCATGCCCTTGCCGGGCGGGATGACGGCCGTGCGCTTGACCTCGGTGTTCCGTCTGGCCGCTTCCCGGTAGACCGCGTCGGCCTCGTGGACGTACTCGGTGAAGGTGTGGCCGGTGGCGGGGACGGCCGCCTGCTCCAGACCTCGGGCGAACGCCGGGGTGACCTGGACGCCGTCCTTCTTCACGGTCAGGGCGAAGACGTCGTTGGGCTCGGGCGGCAGGTCGACGGCGATCCTGGCGAGGGCGAGGTGGCCCTCCGGGCTGCGGGTGTCGTTCCAGCCGCCCGCCTGGACGAGCCGGTCGTTGCGGTAGAGGTAGAAGCCCTGGCGTTCGGCGAGCGGGCCGATGCCCCGGTAGGCGACGAGCGGTGACTTGGCGGGCCAGATGTGCGCGGTGAGCGCGACGTCGCCGACGCCTTCGACGGGCGCGAGGTAGGTACGGGGATAGCCCGCGCGGCCCGGGACGCGATAGCCGAACGGGTCGATGGGCTCCACGCCCCGGTGGTCCAGCTCCTCCCGGGTGTGGACGTCCTCGACCACGATGTCTATGTGGAAGCCCTCGCGGGCGAGGAAGCGGTGGAGGTAGAGACCGAGGTGGGTCTCCAACCGCTCGATCGCGTCGTTGAGATAGCGGTCGGTCTGGCCGGCGACGATGGTCTCGAACGCGCGGACCTGGTCCCAGCGCACGATCGTGCCGTGCCAGCCGATGATCCCGTCGTAGCGGTCGACCAGGTTCTGGCAGTACGTCGCGTCGACGATGTCGCACGTGAAGTCGGCCTGCGCGCGGGCGGTGAGCCAGCGGCGGCCGACCGACGGGCTGCGTTTGGTCCGGCTGATCACGGTGAGCGCGTCGGCGTGCGAGAGCGAGGCGGCCTTCAGACCGGCGCCGAAGTGCCCGAGAGCGTCGGCGGCGTAGCGCTCGCGGCCGCCGACGGTCATCGCCGTGTCCAGACCCGCCTCGTCCATGCCTTCGCCGTCGTCGATGACGAGCAGCCCGACGAGACGGTCCCGGCCGCCGCGCTCACCGGTGTCCCGCAGGAAGCTCACGACGACGTTGCGGGCCTTCGCGTCGATCGAGTTGTCGATCAGGTCGGCGATGGCCGCCTCGAAGCCGTAGCCCTGGTGCGCGAGCGATTCGAAGGACCTGGCCGCCGGGGGGAGCCGCTTGCTTCCACTGGTGGGTACGTCGAACTGCCAGTCCGAGGACGGCTGGTAGGGCGGCATGCAGGTCTTCCTCGCGGGCCGGGACATGCCCGGAGTGCGTGCGGGCGTGCCAGTTTCAGCTGTTCACGTGTGAAGTTATCGTGAGCGACTTGTGCGGGGTGTAACGGGATCGGAACAAATGCACTCGGTGTCCGTCGACGCGTCTTCTGGGGGGGGGGCCGGGAAGCGCGACGCCACCCGGTCTCAGGTCGCCTGGATCCCGTGACACCCCTCGTACCCCCGCCCCGATCCGCACCAGCAGACCGCCCCGCGCTGCGGTGGCCAGACGATGGCTCGGCCTCGGGCTGCCAGGGTGGTGGCGTACTGGGGGAGGAGGGCGGAGTCGGACGGGGTGGTGGCTTCCGAGGCGGCGAAGGCCTCGTAGGACGGGACCGTGCCGGTGACGATGCCGAGGTTCGGGGTGCCGGACGCGGACAGCTCGCGCAGGGAGGCCTCTATCGTCGCGAGGTGCTCCTCGTGGGAGGGGTACTCCGAGGCGAGGGGCGGGTAGGCGGCGAGGAGTTCCGTCAGTTCCTGGGTCGGCCAGTGCAGGACCGCGACCGGGAAGGGGCGGGAGAGGGCCTCGCGGTAGGTGCCGAGTTCGGCGCGCAGGCGGGAGATCTCCGCCGCGAGCTCCTCGGGGTTGTCGGAGCCCAGCGACCAGACGCGCTTGGGGTCGTGGAGTTCGTCCAGGGGGATCGGGGACGAGTGCAGGGAGTCCGCCAGGGTGTCCCAGTCGTCGTGCGCCACGCCCAGCATGCGGCGTACCCGGTGGCGGCCGAAAAGCAGCGGGTGGGTGGC
Organism: Streptomyces sp. NPDC104096; assembly: GCF_055584385.1. Lineage (NCBI taxonomy): Bacteria > Bacillati > Actinomycetota > Actinomycetes > Kitasatosporales > Streptomycetaceae > Streptomyces > Streptomyces sp. NPDC104096. The sequence continues at coordinate 17,057 of NZ_JBVJMD010000027.1, read as the reverse complement.
GTACGGGGGCTCCGAGGTGTCCGTGAGGAGGAGCCGTACGCCCTCCGTGAACGTCTCCTGCGCCGCCTCCAGTTCGTCGTGGGACTCCAGGGACTCCGCCACGATCACCCAGGGGGCCGGGTCGCGCGGGGCGGCCGTGCGGATGCCGTCGATGATCGCCCGCGCCTCCGCCTCGTGGCCGTACTCCCAGAGGTTCGAGGCCTTCAGGGCGCGGACCAGGTGGGGGTTGTCCAGCGGGTCGGACGTGCTCAGCAGGCGGTCGTAGAGGGTGGACGCGGCGGGGCGGTCGCCGGCCAGTTCCAGATGGGCCGCGGCCTGCAGCAGCAGGGCTTCCGCGTCCTCGGGATACAGGCCGGCGGTCCGCTCCAGGCGTGCCGCTTCGGCGGTGTGGTCGACGTTCTCGGCAGGCGTGTCGGGGCGCATGGTTGACACCGTACTGCCGGGCCCGGCGGAAAGTGAGATATCTGCTGGCCAGGGCGCCGGGCCCGGAAGGCGCCGGGCGGACGGGGCCTAGACGGTCACGCCGTCCACCTGGATCGTCTGCACCGACTTCGCCGCGAACGGCACGCTCACCGTCTTCCCGCTCAGATACGTGTCCGAACGGGCGGTGTAGAGGTCGCCGCCGCCGGTGGTGAGCGTGTTCCAGCGCGGGACCAGGCCGCCCGAACCGCCGGTCACGGTGGTGAAGCGGGACAGGTCGAAGGTCAGGGTCTGGGCCGAGGTCCCGGTGTTCGCGGCGACGACCACCAGGCGTTTCGCGCTCGCGTCGTAGGCGGCGGCCGCGTAGCTCACACCCGTGTCGATGATCTTCATTCCGGGGCGGATGTGGCGGCTGAACTGGGCCATCACGTAGTACTTGGTCGTCACCGCGCCGGCCGCCAGGGTGTTCGCGTCGTACGCGATCATCGCCCAGTTCGTGGACGGGTCCATGACCTGCCAGTAGACCCAGGCGGTCGGGTGCAGCCAGCGGAAGTCGTAGAGCAGATTGCTCGCCAGGGTCAGGCCGGTGCCGTCGTTGTCGCCGGTCTCCGAGTTCCACAGGGCCTTGCCCGCCGTCGTCACCACGTCCGTGTAGAGGAGGTCGCGACGGCCGCCCGAGCCCTGGTAGCCGTGGACGTTGACCCGGTTCACGTACCCCTTCGTCGTCGAGCTGAAGGAGTTCCAGGTGGTGCGGGCCAGGTCGTAACTCGTCTCGTCCGAGGCCGAGATCCTGGTGCCCGTCAGGCCGCGCTTGTCCAACTCGCTGCGCAGATAGGGCAGTACGGCCGCCTGGACGGTGGCGTCCATGTGGCAGCCCTCCTGGGTGCCGGTCGCCGTCCACCAGCTGGAGCTGGGCTCGTTGAAGGGGTCGACCGTCGCGAAGTTCACCCCCCAGTTCGACTTCGCGTACAGCACCACCGCGGCCAGGTGGGAGGCGTGCTGGCGGTAGTTCCAGGACTGGAGGTTGTTGCCGCCGTCGGCCGCGCCCGACGGGTTGTGGTTCAGGCACATCCACCACATCGGGGAGTTCGCGAACAGCTCGGTCGTCGCGCCCCGGGCGGTGGCCTTCACCAGCATCGCCCGCTGGGTCGCGTCCGCCGTCCACTTCCAGGCCGTGGAGGTCGGGTCCTCGTTGTTCCAGTCCTGCCAGTAGCCCTCGATCTGCTTGAAGGCGGGGATGTTGGCGGAGGCCGTCATGCTCTCGCCGCCGACGCTGTTCCAGCTGCACGCGCCCAGGTTGTAGCGGGCGATGTTCAGGCCGAGGCCGGGCAGGGCCGTGCCGTTGTACGTCACCGACTTGGTGGTGAAGAAGACGTCGGCGAAGTCGTCCCGGGCGCCGAAGACATTGGCCCACCAGGCGAGCGAGGTGCCCCAGCCCTCCCAAGTGCCGTAACCCACCGAGGGGTTCACCGCGATCGTGGCGTCGGCGCGGGCGGTGCCCGTCGCCAGGGTGCTGCCGAGGACTCCGGCTCCCGCCGCGGCCAGCAGGGTTCTGCGTCGGATCATTCGCGTCTCCGATTCCCTCAACCACCGGTTGTCGAACCGGCGTTGGTGCCTGTCCCGTTCATGGCAACAGGAAGCATCGGGTGTGACGCGTGGGATGTCGAGCGTTCTGACAGCCCTTTCTCAAACCTATGGAAAAAGCCGGGATTTGGGCGGACGGGCGACCGGGGTCACCAGGTGACCGGGAGCGTCCGTGGTCCGCGGATGAGGCCCTGGAGCTGGAACTCCACCTCCCGGGCCGGTACGGCGAGCCGGATGCCGGGGAAGCGGTCCAGCACCGAGCTGATGATCACCTCGGCCTCCATGCGGGCCATGATGGCGGCCAGACAGTGGTGCGGGCCGTGCCCGAAGGCGACATGACCGGCGCCGTCGCGGTCGAAGTCGAGGGCGTCGGGGTCGGGGAAGACGTCGGGGTCGCGGTTGGCGGCGACATAGGCGTTGTAGATCACCTCGCCCGCGCGCACCAGATGACCGCCGACCGTCACGTCCTCGGTGGCGACCCGGGGGATGCCGACGCCGTTGCGGTGGGGCACGTAGCGGAAGAGCTCGTCGACCGCCTTCGGGAGCAGCTCGGGCTCGCGGCGCAGCCGCTGGAGGTGCTCGGGGTGGGTGAGCAGCGCGTACATCATGGAGCCGCTGTTGTTGCGTACGGCGTGACCCCCGCTGACCTGGATGGCCATGGCGAGGGACACCGCCTCGTCGTCCGTGATCTCACCCGTGGCGGCGGCCTGCGCGAGGACGCCGGCCAGGTCGTCCCGCGGGTCCTCGCGCCGTCGTGCGAGGAGGTCGACGACACGGGCGCGGGTCGCCGCCCGGGCCGCCGCCGCGCGCTCCTCGGAGTCCGCGCCCGCGGACAGCAGGGCCTCGCCGGTCTGCGCCCAGCTTTGCCAGTCACGTTCCTCCACCCCGAGGAAGTCGCGGATCACGGCGATCGGGAACGGGCCGTGCAACTGCTGCATGAGGTCGGCCGGGGGACCCGCCGCCTCCATCGCGTCGAGCAGCCCGGCGGCCGTGCGCTCGGCCATCGGGCGCAGCCGCATCATGCTTCTGCCGGTGAACGCGCGGGCGACGACCCGGCGCAGCTCGGTGTGCCGGGGCGCGTCGATGTACTGGAGTCCGGCCGTCTGGGACGCCACCGGCGTGGGCCGCATGGTGGTCACCGAGCGGCCGACGAGCTCCGCGCGGGAGAAACGCGGGTCGGAGACGACGAACCGGACGTCCTCGTAGCGGGTGACCAGCCAGGCGTGCCCCTCGCCGTGCGGCAGCCTGATCCGGGTGACCGGCTCGTCGCGCAGGAGCCCGTCCAGGAAGGGGTCGGGGTCGAGCGCGGGCAGGTCGTCGACGGGCCAGAACCGCACGGGCGGGGGCGGTGCGGCGGCACCCGAGGCGGTGGAGGGCTCGGAGTCGGGGTCGAAGGGCATGGCACACCACTCCCGTGCGTCCTGGGGTTCCGGGAGCCGGCTGGGGCTTCCGCCATGGACAGCCTGCCCGAGCCCGCGGCCGGGCGCGCGTCGGTGCGGCCGTTCGTGGGGGCCAGGGGGCAGGGGGTCAGGGAGGCGAGGGGCAGGGGTGCGTGGGCCTTGGGCGGACGGTCGGCGGTGCGCGGGCCTGGAGACTTCGGCCGCGGCCGTCTATCTTGCGGCCGTCCGTCCTGCGGTCGGCCCCGGCGGGCGGAGGTGACGGCGTGCGGATGCGTACGAGTTCCCGTGTGCGTACGAGCCCAGATGTGCGTACGAGTCCACGTATACGTGTGGGTACGCGGCCACGCTTACGGGTGTGGGCGTGGGGGCGGCCCTGGCCCCGCGTCCGGCCGCGCTCCCGGGTCGTGGAGCATCGCACCCGGCGCCACCGCGCACGGCTGCGGCGCGCACTGTGGGGGACGGGTGAACTCCTCGTCACCGCCGGGCTCGTGCTGCTGCTCCTCGTCGTCCATCAGCTGTGGTGGACCAACCGCGAGGCCCGGCAGGGCGCCGACCGCAAGGTGCAGGCGCTGGAACGGCAGTGGGGCACGGAGACGGATCCGTCCACGGGCAGCGGTACCGCCGGTTCCGGAACAGCCCCCGGGACCGCGTCCCCCGAGTCGGCCGTGTCCGGCGGGCCGAGCGGCACCCGCGCCACCGCCGGCCGGCAGTCCACGGCACCCCGGTGGTCCCAGGCCTACGCGGTCCTCGACATCCCCCGCCTCCACCTGCGCGTCCCCGTCGCCGAGGGGACCGGCAAGCGCGATGTGCTGAACAAGGGCTACGTCGGCCACTACCGCGGTACCCAACAGCCGGGCCGGGCGGGCAACTTCGCCGTCGCCGGGCATCGCAACACCCACGGCGAGCCGTTCCGGCACCTCGACCGGCTGCGGAAGGGCGACGAGGTCCGGGTGGAGACCGCCGGCGCCGTCTACACGTACACCGTCGACCGGACGCTCCCGCAGACCTCGGCGCGCGACTCCGGCGTCATCGCCCCCGTACCCCGCAGTCTGGTGCGGCCCGGCTACGGCTACCGCGGCCCCGGCCACTACCTCACCCTCACGACGTGCACCCCGGAGTACACCTCCCGCTACCGCCTGGTGGTGTGGGGCACGCTCACTTCCATGCGGCCACGCTGACCGCGCCGACCGCGGCGAGGGCCGCCGACACCACCATCGCGACGTCCGCGCCGTGCGCCAGACTGCCGGCCGAGGTGGCGATCGCGATCGTCAGGGCCACGCCCGCGCAGGAGCCGATGTAGCGGAAGGTCTGCTGCGCTCCGGAGCCCATCGCGGCCCGCTGGGCCGGTACGGACTCGACCGAGAGCAGCGGCAGGGCGGCGTTGAGCAGGCCGCTGCCCACACCCGCGATCAGCAGGCCGGGCAGCAGCCGCGGCCAGGATCCCGCGTCGAGCGCGCTGAGCATGGCCAGCACGCCGACCGCGTGCAGCGCGAAACCGAGGGCCAGTTGGTGGCGCGAAGCCATCCGGCCCGCGAGCCGCCGGGCCTGCAACGCGACCGTGAAGGACAGCCCGGACCAGAGCAGGAACAGCCACGCCGTCTCCAGCGCGGAGAGCCCGAGGGAGCGTTGCAGCAGGGTCGGCAGGAAGCTGAACAGGCCGATGACGGCGAGACCGGTGAACAGCCCGCTCGCCGAGGAGGCGAGGAAGCGGGGCCTGCGCAGCAGCGCGAGGTCGATCATCGGGGTGGCGGAGCGGCGTTCGACCAGGGCGAAGGCACCGGTCAGCAGCACGAACGCGGCCAGCAGCAGGCCGACCGGCGCGCGCAGCCAGCCGTCCCGGCCCAGGGTGAGCGCCGCGACGAGGGCGACCAGCGCCAGCCCGAAGGTCACCGCTCCGAGGAGGTCGGGGCGGCCGCCGCGCGGGGCGCGCGACTCGGACAGGGCGCGCGCCGAGAGCCCGGCCACGACCAGGGCGGCGACGCCGAGGACGGCGTAGCCCAGCCGCCAGTCGGGCAGCGACCCGGTGAGCAGCGGGCCGACGGCGATGCCGCCGCTGACGAACGCGCCCCACACGCCGGTCGCGTGCAGTCGGCCGCGCGGGGTCGGGAAGGCGTGCACGAGCAGTCCCAGGCTGCTGGCGAGCAGGGCCGCGCTCGCCGCGCCCTGGGCGACCCGGGCCAGGGTGAACAGCCAGGTCGAGCCGGCGAGCGCGCCGAGCGCGGTGGTGAGACCGAGCGCGAGCGTGCCGGCCACGAAGATCCGGCGGCGGCCGTAGTCGTCGGCGAGGCTGCCGGCGACCAGGAGCAGGGCGGCCAGGCCCAGCGGGGTGCCGTTGAGCAGCCAGGCCTGCGCGGAGACCGGGGTGTGCAGATCGACGGCCATGTCGGGGAGCGTGACCATCGGCGCGGTGTACGTCATCAGCGCCACGGCGGTCGCGGCGCTGGTCAGGGCCAGGGTCGCCCGGGGGCGCGCGGGCGGGTCCGGGTGCTGCCCGGGCACGGCGCCGGTGCTCGAGCCGGTGGCCGTGCCGGTGGTCGTGGCGGTGGAGTCGAGCCGGGTCATGACTGCCCTTCCGTGGACGGCGTCCGTGCGGGTTCGGTCATTGAACTTACCGACGTCCTCGACCGTAGCACTCATGGTTCGGTCATTGAACCAACAAGGGGGAAAGTGGCTACAGTGGACGTCATGGCACTGGGCAAGGACTACGCATCGCAGGAGTGCTCGATCGCCCGAGCGCTGGAGATCGTCGGCGAGCGCTGGACGCTGCTGGTGATCCGCGACGCCCTGTACGGCGTACGGCGCTACAACGACTTCCTCGTCCACCTCGGCATCCCGCGCGCGGTCCTCGCCTCCCGGCTCCAGTCGCTGCTGGCCGAGGGGATCCTGGAGAAGCACCGCTACCAGGAGTCGCCGCCGCGCGACGAGTACGTCGTCACCGAGCGCGGCACGGCCCTGTGGCCGGTGCTGCGCTCACTCGGCCGGTGGGGGCGCGAGAACATCGACGGGTCCGTGCTGCGCGAGTTCCGGCACGCCGACTGCGGCACGGAACTCGGCTCGTACGGAGAGTGCCCCGCCTGCGCAACCGTCGTGCCGGTTCCGGACGTCCTCATGTTGCCGGGACCGGACCTCGATCCGGACCCGGCGAACCCGGTCAGCCGGGCCCTGCTGAAGCCCAGGCGACTGCTGGAACCCGTCGTCATGGAACCCGCCGGCGCGGAACCCGCCTGACGGATCCCCTGCCGGCGGAGCGCGTACGACCGGCAGGGCACACGTACGGCCGGCAGGACACGGATGAGTACGAGAGGGCGAGAGGAGAAGGGGCGATGATCCGCAGCCGGGCCGCCGTGCGCCCGCTCGCCGTGCTGCTGGTCCTGCTGCTCCAGATCGCGCTGCTGGACACCGGCAGCCTCTCGGCCACCGTCGCGCTCGCCGCGACCGCCGCGGCCGCTTCCGCCCTCTGCCTCTGCTCCCGCCTCGCCGCGCGCTGCGCACCCGCCGTGCCGCCCACCCGGGTGCGTACGGCCATCCGCGACCGGGCCCGCCGTACGGCGTTCCTGCCCCAGCGCGACCCCGACGCCCCCGGCCGGCGCAGGCCCCGGGCCCCCGGACCCGCCCTCCCGGCGATCTCCGGGTAAAGCACGTCGGCCGGGCGCGATCAGGGCACCGCACTTCCTTCCTGCGGTGACCCCGCACCCTCCGGCGTGTCCGCACCCGGATCGTCATGCCGTCGCACAGCCACCCGCTCCCGGCACGACGAGACCCCCGGAGGGCTCAGCCATGTCCGTTTTCGCGCACCTCGTCGAGCAGCTCGCCGACCTGCTCGAACCGCTCTTCCACGCCTCCGCGGCCGCCGCCGCGATCGTCCTGTTCACCGCTCTCGTACGACTCCTGGTGCATCCCCTGTCCCGGGCCGCGGCCCGCGGCGGGCGGGCCCGGGCCGCGCTGCAACCGCGGATCGCCGAACTGCGCAGGCGGCACGCGAAGAACCCCGAGAAGCTCCAGCGGGCGGTGCTGGAACTGCATGCCGAGGAAAAGGTGTCGCCGCTCTCGGGCTGTCTGCCGAGCCTGCTCCAACTGCCCGCGTTCTTCCTGCTGTACCACCTGTTCTCGAACCGGACGATCGGCGGTGTCCCCAACGGCCTGCTGGATCACCGGTTGTTCGCCGCGCCCCTGGGCGGCCGTTGGGCCGACGCCCTGGCCGACGGCGGGATGTTCGGCGCGGCGGGAGTCGTGTATCTCGGACTCTTCGTGGTCGTCGCCGCCGTCGCCGCCTTCGGCTACCGCCGTGCGAAGCGGACGGCCACGGCCGCGGCCGGGGTCGGCGACGGGGGTGGCGCGGGCGAGCAGCCGCCCGGTCTCGGCGCGGTCGGCAAGGTCATGCCGTACATGTCCTTCCTCACCCTCTTCACCGTGGCCGTCATGCCGCTGGCGGCCGCGCTGTACGTGGTGACCAGTGCGGCCTGGAGTGCGGTGGAGCGGGCGGCGCTGTATCGCTGACGGGCCGCCCAGCCTCACCGATTCGGTTCGGTCCGGTTCCGTCCGGTTCGGTCCGGTCCGTGAACACGGTCTTGCGGACTGGACGCGGAGCTTGGATGATCGACCGGTTCTTCGATGGCCGCACCTGTCGGCCGGGCGCCCGCGAGCGAAGGAGACGGTGACCATGAAGCTGCTGCGAGTGGGGACGGCGGGCGCGGAGCGGCCCGCGCTGCTCGACGCCGGAGGCGTCCTGCGGGACCTGTCGGGTCTCGTGGCCGACATCGACGGGGCGCTGCTCGCCGACGACGCCGCACTCGACCGGATCCGCGCCGCCGAAGCCGTCGAGGGCGGGCTGCCGGAACTGGACCCGGCCGGGCTGCGCGTCGGGCCGCCACTGGGGCGGATCGGCAAAGTGGTGTGCATCGGGATGAACTACCACGACCACTCGCGGGAGATGGGGGTCGAGCCGCCCACCGAGCCCGTCGTCTTCTTCAAGGCGCCGGACACCGTCGTGGGGCCGAACGACACGGTTCTCGTACCGCGGGGCTCCACCAAGACGGACTACGAGGTGGAGCTGGCCGTCGTCATCGGACGGACCGCCCGCTACCTGGAGTCGGCGCAGGCGGGGCTCGCCCATGTCGCGGGGTACGCGGTGGCGCACGACGTGTCCGAGCGCGAGTTCCAGATGGAGCGCGGCGGGACCTGGGACAAGGGGAAGAACTGCGAGACGTTCAACCCGCTGGGCCCGTGGCTGGTCACCGCCGACGAGGTGGGGGACCCGCAGACCCTCTCGCTGCGGCTGTGGGTCAACGGGGAGCCGATGCAGGACGGGACGACCGCCGAGCAGATCTTCCCGGTGGGCGAAGTGGTGCGGTACGTAAGCCACTTCATGACCCTGTATCCCGGTGACGTCATCAACACCGGGACTCCGGCCGGGGTCGCCGTGGGGCGGCCCGAGCCGAAGCCGTTCCTGCGGGCCGGGGACGTGGTGGAGCTGGAGATCGAGGGACTCGGCCGTCAGCGGCAGGAGTTGAAGGACGCGTAGGCCCGGCCGGCCGGGGCGCGGCGGCCGGGCCCCCATCGGTCACATCAGTACGGCCGCGAGCCTGCGCCAGGTCTCGCGCGGCAGGCCGTCCCTGTCGCCCGCGTCCACCACCTGGATCGCCACATGGTCGGCGCCCGCCCGGTGGAAGGCCTCGACCCGGTCCCGGATCCGTTCCTCGTCGCCCCACGCGTACAGCGCGTCGACCAGGCGGTCGCTGCCGCCGTCGGCCAGGTCGTCCTCGGCGAAGCCGAGACGCAGGAAGTTGCCGGTGTAGTTGGGCAGCGAGAGATACAGCGCCAGGTGCCCGCGGGCCAGGGCGCGGGCACGGGCCGGGTCGGCCTCCGGGACGACCGCGAACTCCGGGGCCAGCAGCGGACCGTCGCCGAGGAGTTCGCGGGCGCTCGCGGTGTGCTCGGGCGTGACGAGGTAGGGGACCGCGCCCGCCGCCCGGTCCCGGGACAGCTCCAGGGTCCTCGGGCCGAGGGCGGCCAGCACGCGGTGCCCGGCGGCCACTCCGGCCGTGTCCAGCGCGTCCAGATAGGCGACCAGCGCCGAGTACGGACGGCGGTACTGGTCCGTGAGCTTCGCGTGGCTCACGCCCAGGCCGAGCACGAAGCGGCCCGGGTGGGACGACTCCAGCTCGGCGAACGCGGCCGCGCTCTCGTCGGCCTCGTACTGCCAGATGCTCTGGATGCTGGTGCCCACGACCAGCCGGGACGTCGCTTCGAGGAGCGGCGAGGCGTGCCGGGGAGCGCTGCTGCCGCCCAGCCAGGCAGCCCCGTAACCGAGTTCCTCCAGTTCCGCGGCCGCTTCGGCGATCTCGCCGCGCCGGGCCGGGTCCTCCGAGCGCAGCCCCGTGCTCCAGACGCCGTACCTGCCGATCGCTTCCTTGATGGTGCGGGGGCCGCTCGTCGACTCCGTCATCGGGTCCGTTCCCTCCGGGTGGCTGTCGTGCAGTGATCGTCGTGCACGTCCGTGCCAACCGGAGGGAGCCGCGCGGTAATCCCGCGTACGGACCGGGCTCACAGACCCAGGAACTGCTCCAGCGTCGCCACCACGAACCGGTGGTCCTCCAGCTGCGGCAGTCCGGAGACCGTCACCGAGCCGATCACGCCGACGCCCTCGACGTTGATCGGGAAGGAGCCGCCGTGCGCCGCGTACGCGTCGGGGTCGAGGCGGGAGGAGTCCTCGAACGTGGTGCCCTTGGCCCGGAACCGGGCGCCGACGAGGTAGGACGCCGCGCCGTAGCGCTCGACGACCCGGCGCTTGCGGGCGATCCACGCGTCGTTGTCGGGGGTGGAGCCCGGCAGCGCGGCGTGGAAGAGCTGCTGGCCCGCGCGGTGGATGTCGATGGCGACCGGGGCCTGGCGCTCCCGGGCCAGCTCCACCAGGAGGGAGCCGAGGGCCCAGGCGTCGTCGTGGGTGAACTGACGGAAGACCAGCCGGCGTTCCTGGACCTCCAGGTCCTCCACGCTCGGGGTGATCTCGGGGGCGAACCGGGGGGTGATCTCGCGACCGCTCATCACAGGTTCACCGTCACACCGTCGCGGGCCGAGCGGCGGGCCGCCTCCAGGACGTCGAGGGCCGCGGCCGCCTCCAGCGCGGTCACCGGGTTCGGACCGCCGTCGGTGAGGGCCTTCGCCACCGCCGCGTAGTAGGCGGGGTAGTCGCCGGGCAGCGTCGGTACGGCGTCGCCGCCGCCGGACAGCGGGGACTCGCCGGAGCCGAGACGGCCCCACAGCGGCTCGGGCTCCGTGCCCCAGCCGGCACCGGGGCGCTCGCCGTCGCGCAGCGCCGCCTCCTGGGGGTCCAGGCCGTGCTTGACGTAGCCCGCCCGCGAGCCCAGCACCCGGAAGCGTGGGCCGAGCTGGGCGGTCGTCGCGGAGACGTAGAGGTGGGAGCGGACACCGCTCGCGTGCGTGAGGGCGATGAAGGTGTCGTCGTCCGCCGCCGCGCCCGCGCGCCGGACGTCCGACTCGGCGTACACCTGCGTGACGGGGCCGAACAGGACGAGCGCCTGGTCGACGACGTGGCTGCCGAGGTCGTAGAGCAGACCGCCGATCTCCGCCGGGTCGCCGGACTCGCGCCAGCCGCCCTTGAGCTGCGGGCGCCAGCGCTCGAAGCGCGACTCGAAGCGCCAGACGTCGCCCAGCTCGCCCCCCTCGATCAGCTTGCGCAGGGTGAGGAAGTCGTTGTCCCAGCGGCGGTTCTGGAACACGGACAGCAGCAGGCCGCGCTCCTCGGCGAGGGCCGCCAGCTCGCGGGCCTCGGCCGCGGTGCCCGCGATCGGCTTGTCGATCACGACCGGCAGACCGGACTTCAGCGCGGCCGTGGCGAACGGGACGTGCGTCTTGTTCGGCGAGGCGATGACGACCAGGTCGAGTTCGGCGGAGCGGTCGAACAGTTCCTCGGCGTTCACGGCGACGCGGACGTCCGGGAACTCCTTGCGGGCCTGTTCCTGGCGCTCGGGGTTCGAGGTGACCACCGTGTCGAGGACCAGGCCCTCGGTGGCGGCGATCAGCGGGGCGTGGAAGACGGAGCCGGCCAGGCCGTAGCCGATCAGGCCCACGCGGAGGGGGGTAGCAGTCATGCCTCCTACTTTCGCAACGCTGTTGCCAAAGTGCAAGCGCGGGGGAGAATGGCGGGGTGAACAGGACCAGGGGTGGCAGCGTCGGCGGGAGCGCCGACAGCGGCGGTGCGGTCGGCGGGAGCGGGGCTGGGACCGGGACCGGCGGTGGCGGCGGGAACGGCGGCGGCCGTACGGGCGCGACCGCCGGCGCCAATCTGCTCGCGCTGCGCAGCCACAACACCGCGCTGGTCCTCGACCTGCTGCGCACGGCGGGCACCGGGGGCGCGGACGGCATAAGCAGGCTCGAACTCGCCGAGCGGACCGGGCTGACCCCGCAGGCCGTCAGCAAGATCATCGCCCGGCTGCGGGCCGAGGGGCTGGCGACGGAGGCGGGGCGGCGCGCCTCGACCGGCGGCAAACCGCGCACGGTGCTGCGGCTGGTGCCCGAGGCGGGGTACGCGGTCGGCGTGCACCTGGACCGGGACGAGTCGCGGGCCGTCCTGGTCGACCTCGCCGGGAACGTGGTGGCGGAGCGGGGCGGTCCGCTGGACCTGGGCGCGGGGGCCGAGGCCGTGGTCGCGGCGGTGGCCCGGGAGGCGGAACTCCTGGCCGCGGCCCGGCGCTCCGGCTCCCTCCTCGGGGTCGGCGTGGCCCTGCCGGGTCCCCTCGACCACACCCACGGCGTACTGCACCGGGTCACCGGCTTCCCCGAGTGGGACGGATTCCCGCTGCGGGACGCGCTCGCCGGACGGCTCGGCGGGGTGCCGGTGGTCGTCGACAAGGACACCAACGCGGCGGCGCTCGGGCTGGCCGTCGGCGGCGAGGGCGGCTCCTTCGCCTATCTGCACCTCGGCACCGGACTCGGCGCCGGCCTGGTGGTGGGAGGCGGCGTCCACCGGGGCGCGCGCACCGGGGCGGGGGAGTTCGGGCACCAGGTCATCCAGCTCGACGGGCCGCCGTGCGGCTGCGGCGACCGCGGCTGCATCGAGGCCCTGTGCCTGGACGCCGTGGCGCGCGGCGACATCGAGGAGGCGGCCCGGGTGCTGGGCGCGGGCGCGGCGAACCTGGTGGGACTGCTCGACATCGACCAGGTGCTGCTCGGTGGACGTACGGTCGCCGCGGCGCCGGAGCGGTTCGTGCGGGGCGTGGCGCAGGTGCTCGACGCGCGGGCCCGGCGCGGGGGCGCGGTCGAGAACGCGGTGCCGGTACGGGTGGCGCCGGGCGGGGCGCGCGCGGTCGCGGAGGGGGCGGCGCAGTTGCTGCTCGGGCCGCTGTTCGGGCGGGACGACACCTGAGGCGGGGAGCCGCGGGGGAGGGTGCGGCTCCCGGGCACGGGACTCCGGGAGCGGGATGCTGCGGGGTGCGGGGCCGCGGTTTCCGGGGCGGCAACCGGGGGTGCGCCGATCAGCCGGAATTGCACACTCGTTCGAGTTCTGTCGGCCTTCGGCCCGGCACGGCGTCAGGGCGCGGCCGTCCTTGTCGGGCAGGGTCACTTGACCATGCGACCGTGCACGCCCGCCTCCCTGTGCCTGGCGGCAGCCGCCGCCCTGCTGCCCGTGTCCGCGGCGACCGCTTCTGCGGCGACCGTCCCCGCGGCGACCGCCGCTGCCATGACCGCCTCGGCGGCGACGGCTTCCGTGGCGACGGCTTCCGTGGCGACGGGTCCCGTCGCGACCGCCTCGGCGGCGACCGCTTCCATGGCGAACGCCTCGGCGGTTCTCGCCGCCCCCGATCCGACGTGTGCCACCTCCGACGGCCGCGCCTTCCCCCTCACCACCCGGATCCGCGGCGGCCCCGGCTCCTACGAGCCCGGCGGCGGCTACGGCACCTGGTACCTGGACCTCACCAACACCACCACCCGCCCCTGCGAGGGAATCCACCCGGTCGTCGTGCTGGTCGACGGGCAGCACGCCCTGAAGCCGACCCAGCCGCTCCTGGAGTTCTACGACGGCCCGCGCCCGCGTGCCGTCCACTTCGAGACGACCGACGAGGACGAACTGGTCGGGGCGTTCGACGCGGAGGACGACGGCAAGGACGACTTCGCGGGCTTCACGGTGGCCCCGCGCAAGACCCTCACGGTGAAGGTCCGGCTCGCCCTCACCTCCGACACGGCGGCCGAGGACATCACCGTCAACGCGGCCGTGGTCCAGCGCCACAAGGACGACGGCGACTGGGTCGGCGAGTCCAACGCCTACCGCTTCCGCGTCGCGACGGGCGCCGGCTCCAGCGCCCATTCCGACGCCGACGCCGACGCCGACACGAACTCGACCACGGGTACAGGCGCGCATTCCGACGCGAACCCGAAACCGAACCCGAACCCGAACCCGAAACCAAACCCGAACCCGAACCCGGACATCGAGGCGGGCGGCCACGCGCGCACCGACGCCCCCGCCGCCACCGGCACCGTGCGCCCGCCCGCCGCGCCGTCCCCCCGCCCGAGTCCCGGTCCCGGCACCGGCAACGATCCGGACGCCGCGCCACGCACCCCCGCCGGTTCCCCCGCCCCCAGCGCCGCCCCGCGGCCCAGCGCCTCGGGCACCTCCTCGGCGTCCGTTGCCGCCTCCGAGGACTCCACCGACCCCGACGACCCGGCCGCTTCCGCCTCCGCCGACGACCTCCCCTTCGTCGAGGAACTCGCCGGTACCGGTCTCGGTGCCCCGGCCGCCGTGCTCGCCGCGTCCCTCGCCCTGCTGCTCGCCGGCGGTGTGCTGGTGCTGGTACTGGTGCGCAGGCGGCGCTGACCGGGGAGCGGACGGCCGTTCCACAAGATCGGGCCTGTGTCTAGGCTGGGGCTCACGTACCGCGTACGGCAGGAGACCTCGCACATGGCAGACCGCAGGCCCATCGAGTCGTGGCTCACCGACATGGACGGTGTGCTGATCCACGAGGGCGTCCCGATTCCCGGCGCCGACGCCTTCATCAAGAAACTCCGTGAGTCCGGCAAGCCGTTCCTCGTGCTCACCAACAACTCGATCTACACCCCGCGAGACCTGCACGCACGGCTGCGGCGCATGGGCCTCGAGGTACCGGTCGAGTCCATCTGGACCTCGGCGCTGGCCACCGCCCAGTTCCTGGACGACCAGCGGCCGGGCGGCACGGCGTACGTCATCGGCGAGGCCGGCCTCACGACCGCGCTGCACGACATCGGCTACATCCTCACCGACCACGAGCCGGACTACGTCGTGCTCGGCGAGACCCGGACGTATTCGTTCGAGGCGATGACGAAGGCGGTGCGGCTGATCCTCGGCGGTGCCCGCTTCATCTGCACCAACCCGGACGAGACCGGCCCGTCCGCCGAGGGCCCGCTGCCCGCCACCGGCGCCGTGGCCGCGCTGATCACCCAGGCGACCGGCCGCAAGCCGTACTTCGCCGGCAAGCCCAACCCCCTGATGATGCGCACCGGCCTCAACGCGATCGGCGCCCACTCCGAGAACAGCGCGATGATCGGCGACCGGATGGACACCGACGTGCTGGCCGGCATGGAGGCCGGGATGCGGACGTTCCTGGTGCTCACCGGACTGACCCGGCCCGAGCAGGTCGAGGACTTCCCGTACCGGCCGTCGGAGATCGTGGACTCCATCGCGGATCTCGTCGAACGGATCTGAACGGATCGGAACGGATCCGAAACGCCCGGCACCGGGAGATCCACCCGTACGGAGCAGCGCGGCCCCGGCTGTGGATGCGCGGTCGGGCTCTCCGGAGGAGCCTCCAGGTACCAGGAGGTTTCACGATGGGTTCAAGGAACGTCGCTCTCTGTGCCGGTGTCGCGGCCGTCGTAGCGGTACTGGCACCGGCGGCCCGCGCGGCGGTCGCACACGCGCCCTCAACCGCCCCCGTCGCCCCCGCGGCGACGGCCGCGCACGCCCCCGCGGTCGCCCCCGGTGCCGTGGACGGCGACGGCGGCGCCCCCTTCGTCTCGGTGGACATCTACGCCGACGGGCCGGGCGCCTCCCGCCCGGTCACCGGCCTGGTCCTGGCAGGCGTCGCCGCCACCGCGGTGATGCTCCGCGGCACGCGCCGCGGCCGCGGGACGGACTGAAGGTCACCGGCCCGGCCGGCGGCCCGCTCCCCCTTGGGGACGCCGGCCGGGCCGGTCCTCGACCGCGTGCGCACGGGTCGCGGGAGTAACCCGGCGAGCGACGCGGGAGGTCGCAAAGGCCACGGTGAGTGCAGGGCCGGCCGGGGCCGGGGCCGTCCGAGAAGACTGTAGAACGGATGGGTCCGCGGGCCTAGAGGGCGTCTGACACCGGGTTCCCCCGCCGTGGCTCTCCGTCAACTGCCGTGGATGGCCCGGAGCGTGCCGCGTCGAGGCCGTAACAGCTCGCTGACAAGTCCGGGCGATCCCGTGGGCGTACGGGGAGGTATGCCAGGATTGGCACCGGGAAAAACTGGGCAGAACAGTGCGCTCTAGGGGGAGTTGGATGTATCGCACGAGGGGGGCGCGGTCTTCGGTCCGGGGTGGGATCTCCGTGGTGGCGCTGGGGGCGGCGCTCGCTGTCACGGGATGCTCCTCGGGCGGCGGGGACGACGGCGAGCCGGGCGGCGCGGCGAGCGCCGGGATCACTCAACAGCCCGAGCGCACCGACCCGTTCTGGGTGAACCCGGACGGCAACGCGGCACGGCAGCTCGCGTCCTACGCCAAGGCCGGCCGCAAGGACGAGGCCGGGCAGATCCGCAAGATCGCCGAGCAGCCGACCGGTGAGTGGATCGGCCCGGAGAACCCGGAGCAGGAGGCCCGGGGCTTCACGGAGGCCGCCGACCGGGTGGGCCGCACCGCGTTACTGGTCCTCTACGACATCCCGCACCGCGACTGCGGCCAGTACTCGCAGGGCGGCGCCGGCGACGGCGACGCCTACCGGGCCTGGATCGACGGCGTGGCCCGGGGCATCGGGGACCGTCCCAGCACGGTGGTCCTGGAACCGGACGCCCTGCTGCACCTGGTCGACGGCTGCACCCCGGAGGACTTCCACGCGGAGCGCTACGACCTCCTGCGCGGTGCCGTCGACAAGCTCAAGTCCCTGAAGAACACGAAGGTCTACCTCGACGCGGGCAACGCGGGCTGGGGCCACCCCGACCAGGTGGCGGACGCGCTGAGGCGGGCGGGCGTCGCGAAGGCCGACGGCTTCGCGGTGAACGTCTCCAACTTCTACTCCACGAAGGACTCCCTCGCCTACGGCAGGCGGCTCTCGGCGAAGGTCGACGGCAAGCACTTCGTCGTCGACACCAGTCGCAACGGCAACGGGCCCTACTCACAAGGCGATCCGGACGAGCGCTGGTGCAACCCGCCGGGCCGGGCGCTGGGCACGCCGCCGACGACCAGGACGGCGGACGAGCTGGCCGACGCCTACCTGTGGGTCAAACGACCGGGGGAGTCGGACGGCGAGTGCAAGGGCGGCCCCAAGGCGGGCCAGTGGTGGCCGCAGTACGCGCTGGACCTGGCGCGGGCCACGCACTGAGACCGGCGGCACGCTCACCCGGCGGGCGGGTTCCCCGCGCTGCGGCCGGCGGCCCCCCCCCCCCCCCGGCCCGGGGGGGGCGGGGGCCCCCGGCCGCGGAGGGGGCG
>NZ_JBVJMD010000026.1:0-114391 GCF_055584385.1 Streptomyces sp. NPDC104096 | reverse complement strand
GCCGGCCGGACCGCGGCCGCGCCGGCCCCGCGTCGCGCGCGTCAGGGTTGCGTCAAAGACGACCCCTACCCCCCCTTCTCGTCCGTTCTGTCGACCCGGCCCGCCGTAAGGTCGACGCTGCGTACGCAGGCGGCACGGGAAGACAATGGGGCCATGGCACGCGGCAAGCTTCGGATCTATCTCGGTGCGGCACCGGGTGTCGGCAAGACGTACGCGATGCTGTCCGAGGCGCATCGGCGGGTGGAGCGCGGCACCGACTGCGTGGTGGGGTTCGTGGAGCATCACGGGCGGCCGCGCACCGAGGTGATGCTGCACGGCCTGGAGCTCGTCCCGCGCAGGGAGCTCGACCACCGGGACGCGGTCTTCACCGAGATGGACGTGGACGCGGTGCTCCGGCGCGCGCCCGCCGTCGCCCTGGTGGACGAACTGGCCCACACGAACGTCCCGGGCTCCCGCAACGCCAAGCGCTGGCAGGACGTCGAGGAACTGCTCGCCGCGGGCATCGACGTGGTCTCGACGGTGAACATCCAGCACCTGGAGTCGCTGGGCGACGTGGTGGAGTCCATCACGGGGGTGCGCCAGCGCGAGACCGTGCCGGACGAGGTGGTGCGCCGCGCCGACCAGATCGAGCTGGTCGACATGTCGCCGCAGGCGCTGCGCCGCCGGATGGCGCACGGCAACATCTACCAGCCGGACAAGGTCGACGCGGCCCTGTCGAACTACTTCCGGCCCGGGAACCTGACCGCGCTGCGCGAGCTGGCGCTGCTGTGGGTGGCGGACCGGGTCGACGAGTACCTCCAGCAGTACCGCAGCGAGCACCGGGTGTCGGCGATCTGGGGTTCGCGGGAGCGGATCGTGGTCGGTCTGACCGGTGGCCCGGAGGGCCGGACGCTGATCCGGCGGGCCGCCCGGCTGGCCGAGAAGGGCGCCGGCGGCGAGGTGCTGGCCGTCTACATAGCCCGCAGCGACGGGCTGACCTCGGCCTCGCCGAAGGAACTGACCGTCCAGCGGACCCTGGTCGAGGATCTGGGCGGCACCTTCCACCACGTGGTCGGCGACGACATACCGGCGGCCCTGCTGGCCTTCGCCCGCGGAGTCAACGCCACCCAGATCCTGCTCGGCGTCTCGCGGCGCAACAGCTGGCAGTACGTCTTCGGGCCGGGCGTGGGAGCGACCGTGGCCCGGGAGTCGGGGCCCGACCTCGACGTCCACCTGATCACCCATGGCGAGGCGGGCAAGGGGCGCGGGCTGCCGGCCGCCCGGGGCGCGCGGCTGGGGCGGGCGCGGATCAGCTGGGGCTGGTTCGTCGGCGTCGTGGGCCCGGTGGTCCTGGCGCTGCTGCTGAACACGGTGGATCTCGGCCTCGCCAACGACATGCTGCTGTTCCTGGCGCTGACGGTTGCGGCGGCCCTGCTCGGCGGACTGCTCCCGGCGCTCGGCGCGGCGGCCGTCGGATCGTTCCTGCTGAACTACTACTACACGCCCCCGCTGCACCGGATGACGATCGCCGATCCGAAGAACATCGTGGCCATCGCGATCTTCGTGGGGGTCGCGGTGTCGGTGGCCTCGGTCGTGGACCTCGCCGCCCGGCGCACGCACCAGGCGGCCCGGCTGCGGGTCGAGTCGGAGATCCTCTCCTTCCTCGCCGGTGACGTGCTGCGCGGCGAGACCAGCCTGGAGGCGCTGCTGGAGCGGGTGCGCGAGACCTTCGGCATGGAGTCGGCGGCGCTGCTGGAGCGCGAGAACGACGTGGCGCCGTGGACCTGCGCGGGAAGCGTGGGACTCGGCCGGCCGCTGGAACGGCCCGAGGACGCCGACGTGGACATGCCGGTCGGGGACCATATGGCGCTGGCGCTCACCGGGCGGGTCCTGCCCGCCGAGGACCGCCGTGTCCTGGCCGCGTTCGCGGCCCAGTCCGCCGTCGTCCTGGACCGGCGGCGGCTGCGGGAGGAGGCCGACCGGGCCCGCGCGCTGGCCGAGGGCAACCGCATCCGCACCGCGCTGCTGGCCGCCGTCAGCCACGACCTGCGCACCCCGCTCGCCGGGATCAAGGCGTCGGTGTCCTCCCTGCGTTCGGAGGACGTCGAGTGGTCCGAGGAGGACCGGGCCGAGCTGCTGGCGGGCATCGAGGAGGGCGCCGACCGCCTGGACCACCTGGTCGGCAACCTGCTCGACATGTCCCGCCTCCAGACCGGCACCGTCGCCTCGATCATCCGCGAGACGGACATCGACGAGGTCGTGCCGATGGCGCTCGGCGGCGTCCCCGAGGACAGCGTCGAGCTGGACGTCCCCGAGACCCTGCCCATGGCCGCGGTCGACGCCGGGCTGCTGGAGCGCGTGGTGGCCAACCTGGTCGAGAACGCGGTGAAGTACAGCCCGCAGGGCGCGCGCGTCCTGGTCGCCGCCAGCGCCATCGCGGACCGGGTCGAGGTGCGGGTGGTGGACCGCGGGCCGGGCGTCCCGGACGAGGCCAAGGAACGCATCTTCGAGCCCTTCCAGCGCTACGGCGACGCCCCGCGCGGCGCCGGGGTCGGCCTCGGCCTCGCGGTCGCGCGCGGCTTCGCCGAGGCGATGGGCGGCACGCTCGACGCCGAGGACACCCCCGGCGGCGGCCTCACCATGGTCCTCACCCTGCGCGCGGCCGGAGCGGGCCCCGAACCCGACCGGCCGGCAGAGGCCGTGCGACCGGCAGAGCCCGTGCAATCAGCGGAGCCCGTACAACCGGAAGAGCCCGTACAACCGGAAGAGCCCGTACAACCCCTACGGCCCGTACAACCGCAAAGGCAGGTCAGATGACCAGGGTGCTCGTGATCGACGACGAGCCGCAGATCGTCCGCGCCCTCGTGATCAACCTCAGGGCCCGCAAGTACGAGGTCGACGCGGCCTACGACGGTGCCACGGCGCTCCAGCTCGCCGCGGCCCGTCACCCGGACGTGGTGGTCCTCGACCTCGGTCTGCCCGACATGGACGGCGTCGAGGTGATCAAGGGGCTGCGCGGCTGGACCCGGGTGCCGATCCTGGTGCTGTCCGCGCGCCACTCCTCCGACGAGAAGGTCCAGGCGCTCGACGCGGGCGCCGACGACTACGTCACCAAGCCGTTCGGCATGGACGAGCTGCTGGCCCGGCTGCGGGCCGCCGTCCGCCGGGCCGAACCCGTCGGGGCCGACGAGGACGACGCGCTGGTGGAGACCGAGGGCTTCACCGTCGACCTGGTCGCCAAGAAGGTCAACCGGGACGGCAGGGACGTACGTCTGACGCCCACCGAGTGGCATCTGCTGGAGGTGCTGGTGCGCAACACCGGCCGGCTGGTCAGCCAGAAGCAGCTCCTCCAGGAGGTGTGGGGGCCCTCCTACGGGACCGAGACGAACTACCTTCGGGTGTACATGGCCCAGTTGCGCCGGAAGCTGGAGGCGGACCCCTCGCACCCGCGGCACTTCATCACGGAGGCGGGGATGGGATACCGGTTCGAGAAGTGAACCGGGGAACGGGACCGGTTCGGGCGTCGTCACCGCGGGTACGTTCTTGGCAGGGCACCCCGGTACGCTTCAGATATGAGTGCTGTTCCTCGTTCCGAGAAACCGGTGGGCCGGTTCCGGCGCATGCTCGACCGGCTCTCCACCTCACAGGAGGACCTGGAGTCCGAGGAGCTGCGGGAGGACGCCGAAACCGCCGGCTGCATCCGCATCGGTGACTGCCAGGACCGGCAGATCGTGACGGTTACTGGTACTTTGCGCACGGTCACCCTGCGGCCGCGAGCCGGAGTCCCGGCCCTGGAAGCCGAGTTGTTCGACGGCTCCGCGGCGCTGGACGTGGTGTGGCTCGGCAGGCGTTCCATCGTGGGGATCGAACCCGGGCGCAGGCTGATCGCGTCGGGCCGGATCTCGATGAGCCGGGGCCGGCGGGTGCTGTTCAACCCCAAGTACGAACTGAGACCCCTCGGACGGGAGTAGCCGGTGACGTCGCTCGACAAGCCGACCCAGGACACTCAGCAGGACGACGCCCGGGCGGTGACAGAAGCCGCGCTCTTCGAGGCGTTCGGCGGGGTGCGGGGCATGGTCGAGACGGTGCTGCCCGGCCTGCTCTTCGTCACCATCTTCACGATCAACAAGGACCTGCACTGGTCGGCCATCGCCGCGCTGGTCGTGTCGCTGGTCCTGGTCGTGGTCCGGCTGGTCATGAAGGACACCGTCAAGCACGCCTTCAGCGGTGTCTTCGGCGTCGCCTTCGGTGTCGTGTTCGCGATGATGACGGGCAATGCCAAGGACTTCTACCTCCCCGGCATGCTCTACACGCTGGGCCTGGCCCTTGCGTACATCATCACCACGCTGTGCGGTGTCCCGCTGATCGGCCTGATCCTCGGCCCGGTCTTCAAGGAGAACCTCTCCTGGCGGACCCGCAACCCCGGCCGCAAGAAGGCGTACGCCAAGGCCAGCTGGGCGTGGGGCCTGATCCTGCTCGCCAAGTGCGCGGTCCTCTTCCCGCTGTACTGGTGGGCGAACACCGCCCAGCTCGGCTGGGTGCTGGTCGCCCTGAAGATCCCGCCCTTCCTGCTGGCCGTCTGGCTCACCTGGGTCTTCCTGGCGAAGGCGCCGGCGCCGATCGACGTCTTCGCCGAGATGGAGGCGGAGGAGAAGGCCGAGGAGGAGCGCAAGGCCGCGCTCGCCGCCGAGGCCGCGGAACGCGGCGAGGCCACGGGCGGACGCCACCGCCGCTAGCCCGACGGCGTGAGTACGACGATGGGGGCGCCCGGAGATCTCCGGGCGCCCCCATCGTCGCGGACCCGAGGCGTTGATGCCCCGGCGCCGGCTCGACGTACCGTCGGCCGGCCCTAGCTCGACGAACCGTCGCGGCGGACCGACAGCAGGTCCTCCAGCTGCTCCTCGCGGGCCTGGGCGGCCACGAACAGCAGTTCGTCACCTGCCTCCAGCGAGTCCTCCTGGGTCGGGGTGAGGACGCGGTTCCCGCGGATGATGGTGACCAGCGAGGTGTCCTCCGGCCACTCCACATCGCCGACCTGGGTGCCGGCCAGGGCCGACTCCTCCGGCAGGGTCAGCTCGACGAGGTTGGCGTCGCCGTGGCTGAAGCGCAGCAGCCGGACCAGGTCGCCGACGCTCACCGCCTCCTCGACCAGGGCCGACATCAGGCGCGGGGTGGAGACGGCCACGTCAACACCCCATGACTCGTTGAAGAGCCATTCGTTCTTCGGGTTGTTGACGCGGGCGACCACCCGCGGCACGCCGTACTCCGTCTTCGCCAGCAGGGAGACGACCAGGTTGACCTTGTCGTCGCCCGTCGCGGCGATCACGACGTTGCAGCGCTGGAGCGCCGCCTCGTCCAGCGACGTGATCTCGCAGGCGTCGGCGAGCAGCCACTCCGCCTGCGGGACCCGCTCGACCGAGATGGCGGTCGGCGCCTTGTCCACGAGGAGGACCTCGTGGCCGTTCTCCAGCAGCTCGCCCGCGATCGAACGGCCGACCGCACCGGCACCGGCAATGGCGACCCTCATCGGTGACCGCCCTCCTTCGGACCCTCGGCGAACGCCGCCTCGACCTTCTCGACGTCGTCGGTGCGCATCATCACGTGCACCAGGTCGCCCTCCTGGAGCACGGTCAGCGAGGTAGGCACGATCGCCTCGCCGAGACGGGTCAGGAACGCCACCCGTACGCCCGTCTCCTCCTGGAGCTCGCTGATCCGGTGACCGACCCAGGAGCTGGAGGCGTGCACCTCGGCGAGCTGCACCCCGCCGGTGGGGTCGCGCCACAGCGGCTCCGCGCCGGACGGCAGCAGCCGGCGCAGCATCTGGTCGGCCGTCCAGCGGACGGTGGCGACCGTCGGAATGCCCAGGCGCTGGTAGACCTCGGCGCGCCGGGGGTCGTAGATACGGGCCGCGACGTTCTCGATGCCGAACATCTCGCGGGCCACGCGGGCCGCGATGATGTTCGAGTTGTCGCCGCTGGACACCGCGGCGAACGCGCCGGCCTCCTCGATGCCGGCCTCACGCAGGGTGTCCTGGTCGAAGCCGACGCCGGTGACCCGACGGCCGCCGAAAGAGGAGCCCAGTCGTCGGAAGGCGGTGGGGTCCTGGTCGATCACGGCGACCGTATGCCCCTGTTGCTCCAGGGTCTGCGCGAGAGCGGAACCCACTCTGCCGCAGCCCATGATGACGATGTGCACGACGTCCTTCCGAGGTCAAGGGTTGTTGACTATGGCTTGAACAGGGTCTCAGACCGTCGCCCAAGCTACACACGCGCGGTGCGCGCGGGGCACCCCCGTGCAGTCACTCCGCGGTCCTACCCCCGGTGTCGTCCGCGCAGTCATCGCATCGACGTCCGGGAGCGGTGGTCGGTGGCGGTCAGCGGCGGTCGGCGGCGCGTGATGCTGCGCACGCTGCGCAGGGTCAGGAATCCGAGGCCGACAAGGCTCGCGGCGGCGCCGATCAGCTCTGCGGTCGTGGACATGGAACCTCCGGAGGCGGCGACGGCAAGGGTCCAGACATCTAGGCACGCGGGCCGCGCCACCTGCGGAATCAGTGGCCCGTCGCGTCTGCGAGTTCACCCGTGAGGCATATATCGGGTGCCAGGTGGGCGAGTCTGTGTTCGAAGGCCTACGATGCTCTGTTGTGTCCAAACTGACCGACGTGCCCAAACGGATCCTGATCGGGCGCGCACTGCGCAGTGATCGGCTCGGGGAAACCCTGCTGCCGAAGCGCATCGCCCTCCCCGTCTTCGCCTCCGACCCGCTGTCCTCCGTCGCGTACGCGCCCGGAGAGGTACTGCTGGTCCTGTCCATCGCGGGCGTGTCGGCGTACCACTTCAGCCCCTGGATCGCCGTCGCGGTCGTCGTGCTGATGTTCACCGTGGTCGCCTCCTACCGTCAGAACGTCCACGCCTATCCCAGCGGCGGCGGCGACTACGAGGTGGCGACCACCAACCTCGGCCCCCGGGCGGGCCTCACGGTCGCCAGCGCGCTGCTCGTCGACTACGTCCTCACCGTCGCGGTGTCCATCGCCTCCGGCATCGAGAACCTCGGCTCCGCCGTCCCCTTCGTCGTCGAGCACAAGGTGTTCTGCGCGGTCGCCGTGATCGTGCTGCTGACGCTGATGAACCTGCGCGGCGTGAAGGAGTCGGGCACGCTCTTCGCGATCCCGACGTACGTGTTCGTCGCCGGCGTCTTCATCATGATCGCCTGGGGCGCCTTCCGAGGCCTGGTCCTCGGCGACACCATGAGCGCGCCGACCGCCGACTACCACATCAAGGCCGAGCACCAGGGCCTCGCGGGCTTCGCGCTCGTCTTCCTGCTGCTGCGCGCCTTCTCCTCCGGCTGTGCCGCGCTCACCGGCGTCGAGGCGATCTCCAACGGCGTCCCGGCCTTCCGCAAGCCCAAGTCGAAGAACGCGGCGACCACGCTGGCGATGATGGGTCTGCTCGCCGTCACCATGTTCTGCGGCATCATCGCGCTGGCCATGTCGACCAACGTCCGGATGGCCGAGAACCCGGCCACCGACCTGCTCCACAACGGCACCCCGGTCGGCTCCGGCTATGTACAGAACCCGGTGATCTCCCAGGTCGCCGAGGCCGTGTTCGGCAAGGGCAGCTTCCTGTTCGTCGTGCTGGCTGCGGCGACCGCCCTGGTGCTGTTCCTGGCCGCGAACACCGCCTACAACGGCTTCCCGCTGCTCGGCTCGATCCTCGCCCAGGACCGCTACCTCCCGCGCCAGCTGCACACCCGCGGCGACCGCCTGGCCTTCTCCAACGGCATCGTGCTGCTGGCCGGCGCGGCGAGCCTCCTGGTCGTCATCTACGGCGCCGACTCCACCCGGCTGATCCAGCTGTACATCGTCGGCGTGTTCGTGTCCTTCACGCTCAGCCAGATCGGCATGGTCCGGCACTGGAACCGCCACCTGGCCACCGAGCGGAACCCCGACGCACGCCGTCACATGCTCCGCTCGCGCGCCATCAACACCTTCGGCGCGTTCTTCACCGGCCTGGTCCTGGTCGTCGTCCTCGTCACCAAGTTCACGCACGGCGCCTGGGTCGCCCTGCTCGGCATGTGCATCTTCTTCGTGACGATGACGTCCATCCGCCGCCACTACGACCGGGTGGCCGAGGAGATCGCGGCCCCGGAGGGCCCGAGCGACGACAGTCTGCGGCCGTCCCGGGTGCACTCGGTCGTGCTGATCTCCAAGATCCACCGCCCCACCCTGCGCGCCCTGGCCTACGCCAAGCTGATGCGCTCCAACACCCTGGAGGCGCTCACCGTCAACGTCGACCCGACGGAGACCAAGGCGCTGCGCGAGGAGTGGGAGCGGCGCGGCATCGACGTACCGCTGAAGGTGCTCGACTCGCCGTACCGCGAGATCACGCGGCCGATCATCGAGTACGTCAAGGGCCTGCGCAAGGAGTCCCCGCGCGACGTGGTCTCCGTGATCATCCCCGAGTACGTGGTCGGCCACTGGTACGAGCACCTGCTGCACAACCAGAGCGCGCTGCGGCTCAAGGGCCGCCTGCTGTTCACGCCGGGCATCATGGTGACCTCGGTGCCCTACCAGCTGGAGTCCTCCGAGGCGGCCCGCAACCGGGCCCGCAAGCGGCAGGACTGGAACGCTCCGGGTGCGGTCCGGCGCGGTCCGGCGGAGGAGCGCCCGAAGGAGTCCACGACGGCCGAGAGCTGACCGGGCGGCCGGGCGACCGGTGTGCGCCTCGTGGTG
Organism: Streptomyces sp. NPDC104096; assembly: GCF_055584385.1. Lineage (NCBI taxonomy): Bacteria > Bacillati > Actinomycetota > Actinomycetes > Kitasatosporales > Streptomycetaceae > Streptomyces > Streptomyces sp. NPDC104096. The sequence goes on along the minus strand of NZ_JBVJMD010000026.1, from coordinate 105,684 downwards.
AGCGGCCGGACGACACCCACGTAGACTGGTGGGCTGTTGTCCGGCCGTTCCTCTCTCGATGTTGTGGAGTCACCCCGCCATGCAGGCAGAACCGAAGAAGTCGCTGGTCGGGGCGGAGTACGAGGTCGAGGTCGGCCCCGTCGCCCACGGCGGTCACTGCATCGCCCGTACGTCCGAGGGCCAGGTGCTCTTCGTCCGGCACACGCTGCCCGGCGAACGGGTCCTGGCCCGGGTGACCGAGGGCGAGGAGGGCGCCCGCTTCCTGCGCGCGGACGCGGTCCAGGTGCTGGAGGCCTCCAAGGACCGCGTCGAGGCGCCCTGCCCCTACGCCGGCCCCGGCCGCTGCGGCGGCTGCGACTGGCAGCACGCCAAGCCCGGCGCCCAGCGGCGCCTCAAGGGCGAGGTGATCGCCGAGCAGCTCCAGCGGCTCGCGGGCCTCACCCCCGAGGAGGCCGGCTGGGACGGCACGGTGATGCCCGCCGAGGGCGACAAGCTGCCCGCCGGTGAGGTGCCGCAGTGGCGCACCCGCGTCCAGTACGCCGTGGACGCCGACGGCAACGCGGGACTGCGCCGCCACCGCTCGCACGAGGTCGAGCCGATCGAGCACTGCATGATCGCCGCGCCGGGCGTCAGCGAGCTCGGCATCGAGGAGCGCGACTGGTCCGGCATGGAGTCCGTGGACGCGATCGCCGCCACCGGCTCCCAGGACCGCATGGTGATCCTGGAGCCCCGCCCCGGCGCCCGTCTGCCCCTCGTCGAGCTCGACAAGCCGGTCTCCGTGATGCGGGTCGCCGAACAGGACGGCGGCATCCACCGCGTCCACGGCCGCGCGTTCGTGCGCGAGCGCGCCGACGGCCGCACCTACCGCGTCGGCAGCGGCGGCTTCTGGCAGGTCCACCCGATGGCCGCCGACACCCTCGTCAAGGCCGTCATGCAGGGCCTGCTGCCCCGCAAGGGCGAGATGGCCCTCGACCTGTACTGCGGCGTCGGCCTCTTCGCCGGCGCCCTCGCCGACCGCCTCGGCGAGACGGGCGCGGTCCTCGGCATCGAGTCCGGCAAGCGCGCGGTGGAGGACGCCCGGCACAACCTGTCCGGCTTCGACCGGGTCCGCATCGAACAGGGCAAGGTCGAGGCGGTCCTGCCGCGCACCGGCATCACCGAGGTCGACCTCATCGTCCTGGACCCGCCGCGAGCGGGCGCGGGCAGGAAGACGGTCGAGCACCTCTCCTCGCTGGGCGCCCGCCGCATCGCGTACGTGGCCTGCGACCCGGCGGCCCTGGCCCGCGACCTGGGGTACTTCCGCGACAACGGCTACAAGGTGCGCACACTGCGCGCGTTCGACCTGTTCCCGATGACGCACCACGTGGAGTGCGTGGCCATCCTTGAACCTGCGGCAAAGGGTTCCTGACCTGCAGTTTTGCGCGTGCGCATCAGACGCCGTCCCACTTGGTGAGTCTGCGGTGACGAACGAGGGTCGCGGCGATGACGGTGAAGGCGAGGAAGCGTTCCGGCTTGCGCTCGTAGCGGCGGTGGAGGCGTCGGCAGCCGGACGGCCAAGCCCTGGCTGTCCACGATGAGGTGGATTTTCGATCCCTTCTTGCCCCGGTCGGTCGGATTCGGTCCTGTCAGTTGTCCCCTTTGATGTCCCCTTTGATGTCCCCTTTGAGGGCCGGGACGCTGACGGAGTCGATCGCGCACCGCGGCCAGCCGAGCCCGCCCCGGACTGCCGCGAGATCACGCCAACCGAAATGGCGTCCGACTGGGCGTCAGCCGACTACGCCGAAGTCCTGACCGAAGAGGGTGCGGTAGTACGCGACTTTCGGTTCGCGCTCCGTCCAGATGCTGCCGGTGGGGGTCTCCGTTGTTGCGTTGTCGGACCAGCCGGTTGGTTCCGCTGCGCTCTTCGAGATGCACGACGAATGGATCGCCTTACCTCACCGCCATCTCCCCGAAGGGGATATGGGTGATATCTGCCGTAAATTCTCTTTTGGTTCCTCCGTGCCGCCCAACGCACGAAATGCAACCGCCAGTTGATCCCCGACGCCATGACGAGGGACACTGCCCGGCGGATGCGTGTTCCCGACCGCGTGGCACTCGCTTCGGTATCCTTCCGTGCAGGTCGTCAGAGGCCATTTACCCAAGGATTACTGGGCAGTTGACCTCAGGGTTTCGTGATAGCGTCCTTGTTCGGAGGGACAGTGCAACCTGAAAGGGAAATCGTGAACACGGAGAAGATCGCCGCTCGCCGCCTCTCGCTGGAAGAGGTGATGAAGCTCGGCGTGAGGGACAGGATCTTCGTTTCCGCCGACACGGCAGAACTCAAGCTTCCCGAGTGCTATGTCCCTGCTTTTCTGACCAAGTCCGGTGAGGATTTCGAGGGCGGCTCGATCACGGCGAGAACCGTATTCCAGGAAGAGGTCTCCCTCCTTCCCGACGACGAGAACGAAGCCGGAATCTACTTGGCCGACGAGAGCGGCTCGGTGACCATCGAGGTCCTCCAGTCCGCCGGCGTCGTGCTGGACCTGGCGCTCTTCGTCCCTGGTGGGGACAAGGGGGCCCTCACGGCCCTTTACGCTGCGGCCCGGCAGGCGTTCGGCGCCGACGTCGTGCAGATCTGGCGCCAGGGCCTCAAGGAGGTTCCCGACGTGAAGGTCGACATCTTCGAGGAGCAGATTCCCCGGGGGCGCAAGGGGAGCGACAGCCCCAAGCGTGACCGTCGCGCGATCGACACCTACCTCACCCGCGCGGACTTCATCGAGTTCTCCGCGGGGTGGAAGCCGGTCGTCGAGATTCACAAGCCGATTGTCGACGACACCCCGACCATCTGAGGCGGCGTTACCTCTCGGTCCCGTCCTCAGGGAACGCCGAGAACGCATACGCCGAACCCGATCGGCCCCCTGATCGGTCCAGGGAGCCGTCGGAAAACAAATCACGAACGCCGAACGCCGTTCCCCTCGATGACCTCGCGAGACAGCCCGCCTGACCAAGACCAAAGCCTGGAGTCATTCAGCGACGGCCCTCAGGGCTTCGGTGTAGTCGAGTGACGTCCACTTCGTGCTCAGGCGAGGCCGAGGAGCGTGAGGGGTCGGCGGGCGTCACGCGTATTGCGGCGACGGCCGGAGGCGATGTTCTTCGCGCGGAGGCACCGTTGGCGGCATGACGAACAAACCCGCCTGCTCACCGGACGTCCCGACCGCCGTTGCCGCGCCAGGCGGCGCCTTCGAGATGCGTTTCACCTCCACTCCGCGCGGCGCCCGTCCCGCCCGCAGGCCGGCCGGGACCTCCACCTGCGTCTGCACGTGACCGGACCCGCCCCTGCGGTGGTCCGGCTCGCAGAACTGTCGCCTGCGGCATCGCGGCGGACGTGGGCGAGCCGATCGCTGCCGGTCGAACTTCGCGGGCGTACGAAGAGGATCCCGACCATGGCGGCGACGGCCACCATGGCGAGGGCGGGCAGCCGCAGGGCGCCGATCGCCGAGACGACGCCGTACCGCCCGTCCGTGCGCACGCGCAGGCCGGGCCGCACCCCCGTGGGGCCGGGCCGGACAGCGCCGCGTGGACGGAGCCGGACGGTCGGAGAAGGCCCGCAGCTCCGTGCCCCGGCCGTCCGGGTACAGTTGCCGAAGGCGAGGGTGGCTCCTGCTGCCCCGCCCGTCGCCGTGTCGGGGCCGATGCCGCTCCCGGCGAAGTTCCGGTTCCGGCAGGAGAGAAGCGTGCGCGAGCCCTGGACGCCCCGCGCCGCCGCCTGCCCGCCGTGACGGCGCGCCCGCGGAACTGAGACCCGCGCACGCGTACGGCCATCCCGCGCGCGTACGGCTGTTCCGCACCCTCCTGGTCTTCCGGCTCCGCGTCACGGAGCCGCCCGCGGTGCGCCGCCCCGGCTCCACCGTGTCCTTCCGCCTGCCCCGGCCTGCTGCCGCACGGGGTGTGCCCGAGCACGACAGGTTCCGCCCCTCTTGTCTTCTGCCGCTTCTGCCGTCTCCGCCGTCTCCCCGGCCGCGCGCCTGCGCGGACTGAAGCCCGACTGGATCTCGGACCCGAAGGTCTGGCGTACCGAGGTCCTCGCCGGACTCGTCGTCGCACTGGCCCTGATCCCCGAGGCGATCTCCTTCTCGATCATCGCGGGGGTCGACCCGGCGATCGGCCTGTTCGCCTCGTTCACCATGGCCGTGACGATCGCGATCGTCGGCGGCCGGCGGGCGATGATCTCCGCCGCGACCGGTGCCGTGGCCCTGGTGATCGCACCGCTCAACCGGGAGCACGGCTTCGCGTACCTCGTCGCCGCCGTCATCCTGGCCGGCGTCTTCCAGGTCGTCCTGGGCGCCCTGGGGGTGGCGAAGCTGATGAGGTTCATCCCGCGCAGCGTGATGGTCGGCTTCGTCAATTCGCTCGCCGTCCTGATCTTCATGGCCCAGGTGCCGGAGATGTGGGACGTGCCCTGGCCGGTCTACCCGCTGATCCTCGGCGGCCTGGCGCTGATGGTGTTCTTCCCGAAGATCACCACCGTCGTCCCCGCCCCGCTCGTCTCGATCGTCGTCCTCACCGTGATCACGGTCGCGGCGGGCATCGCGGTGCCGACCGTGGGCGACAAGGGCGAACTGCCGTCCTCCCTGCCGGTCCCGGGCCTGCCGGACGTCCCGTTCACGATGGACACGCTGACGACGATCGCCCCGTACGCGTTCGCGATGGCGCTGGTCGGTCTGATGGAGTCGCTGATGACCGCCAAGCTGGTCGACGACATCACCGACACCCGCTCCGACAAGACGCGCGAGTCGATCGGGCAGGGCATCGCCAACATCGTCACCGGCTTCTTCGGCGGCATGGGCGGCTGCGCCATGATCGGTCAGACGATGATCAACGTGAAGGTCTCCGGCGCCCGTACGCGCCTGTCCACGTTCCTCGCCGGAGCCTTTCTGATGGTGCTGTGCATCGTCTTCGGACCGGTCGTCTCCGACATCCCCATGGCCGCCCTGGTCGCCGTCATGGTGATGGTGTCGTTCGCGACGTTCGACTGGCACTCCATCGCGCCGAAGACGCTGCGGCGCATGCCCGCCGGCGAGATCGCGGTCATGCTGATCACCGTCGCCTGCGTGGTCGCCACCCACAACCTGGCCGTCGGCGTCGTCGTCGGCTCCGTCACCGCCATGGTGGTCTTCGCCAAGCGCGTCGCCCACCTCGCCGAGGTCACCTCCGTGCTCGACCCGGACGGCACCACCGTGGTCTACCGGGTCACCGGCGAGCTGTTCTTCGCCTCCTCCAACGACCTCGTCGGCCGGTTCGCCTACGCCACCGACCCCGACAAGGTCGTCATCGACCTGAGCGCCGCCCACATCTGGGACGCCTCCTCCGTCGCCGCCCTCGACACCGTCGAGACCAAGTACGCCCAACGCGGCAAGACGGTCGAGATCACCGGCCTCAACACCTCCAGCGCAGACCTCCACGGCAGACTCAGCGGCGAACTGACGGTGGGGCACTGACGGTGGGGCACTGACGGACGGGACCGTCGGCGGCCGGCCGTCGGCGGAGCGGTCCGGTGCTTTCCCCGGGGCCGGCCGGGGGAGCGGCTGGGCGTGCCGCGTGCTTGGCTGGTCCGGTACTCGGACCGACCCCGCGCCCGCCACGGGAACAGGAACTGGAGACCGACGAAGATGACCGACCAGCGCAGTGTGAGCGTTCTGGGCACCGGGATCATGGGTGCCGCGATGGCCCGCAACCTGGCCCGTGCCGGACATTCCGTCCGGGTCTGGAACCGCAGCGGGGACAAGGCGGAACCGCTGGCCGCCGACGGCGCGTACGTCGCCGGTGACCCCGCCGAGGCGGTTCAGGGCACGGACGTCGTCCTGACCATGTTGTACGACGGCCCCGCGGCCCTGGACGTGATGCGCCGGGCGGCGCCCGCGCTGCGTCCCGGCACCGCCTGGGTGCAGGCCACCACCGCCGGCGTCGAGGCGATCGACGAGCTGGCCGCCTTCGCCCGCGAGCACGGCCTGCACTTCTACGACGCCCCCGTGCTGGGCACCCGCCAGCCCGCGGAGGCCGGGCAGCTGACCGTGCTGGCCGCCGGTCCGGCCGAGGCGCGGGACCTCGTGACGCCGGTGTTCGACGCCGTGGGCTCCCGCACGGTGTGGACCGGCGAGGACGGCGCGGCCGGCAGCGCCAGCAGGCTGAAGCTCGTCGCCAACAGCTGGGTCATCGCCGCCACCGCCGCGACCGGCGAGGTGCTGGCCCTGGCGGAGGGGATGGGGGTGGACCCGCAGAGCTTCTTCGAGCTGATCGAGGGCGGCCCGCTCGACATGGGTTATCTGCGCGCCAAGGCCCAACTCGTGCTGGAGGGGCGGCTGTCCCCGGCCTCCTTCGCGGTGACGACCGCGGCGAAGGACGCCCGGCTGATCGTCGAGGCCGGTGCGCGCCACGGTGTCCGGCTCGACGTCGCCGCCGCGAGCGCCGAGCGCCTGGAGCGCGCTGCCGCGCAGGGGCACGCCGACGAGGACATGGTCGCCGCCTACTTCGCGAGCTTCGACGAGAAGCCTTCCAGCTGAGCCGAGGGCCGACCGGCCGGCCGACCGGCCGAGCAGAACGGTCGAGCCGGACCCGAGTCCCGGCCGGAAAAATCCGTACTCATCTCCGACGACCTGGAACCCGGGTGCAAGGATGGGGCGGCATGACGGCGGGGTGGTGTTCGCGCACGGTACGGGCCGCGGTGTTCGCGGCCGTCTGCGTGCTGCTCGCCGCCCTGGGCCACGTCATGATGTCGGGCTCGTACGTGCCCGGCTGGGTGCTGGCCACCGCCGTGTTCGTGACCGGTGCCGTCGGCTGGTGTCTGACGGGCCGTGAGCGCGGGCTGCCGCTGGTCGTGACCGCCGTCGTCGCCGCTCAGACGGCACTGCACTCGGCGTTCGCCCTCGCCCAGTCGACGTCCGCGGACACGGCCGCCACCATGAACATGAACATGGATCACATGGACATGGACATGAGCATGGGTGGTATGGACATGCGGTCCATGTGGTCCATGGACCACATGAACTCCATGAACTCCATGGGCTCCATGGGCGATATGGATCGCGTGGGGCGATTCCCGGGTGGCGATGCCCTCATGAGCGATGGCTCGTCCTCGTACGGCATGCTCGTCGCCCACCTTCTGGCCGCCGTGCTGTGCGGGCTCTGGCTGGCGTACGGGGAGAAGGCCGCGTTCCGCATCCTGCGGACCGTGGCCGGTCGGCTCGCCGCGCCCCTGCGGCTGCTGCTCGCCCTGCCCGCCCCGGCGGACCGTCCGCGCCTCGGCGTGGGCCGTCCCCGCTCGGACCGGGCTCCCCGGCTTCTCCTTCTCGTCCACGCGATCACCTCCCGGGGGCCGCCCGCGGGGACCGCTGCCGCCTGACGGCAGCCGGCAACCCGGGGCCGCCCCTGTGCGCCCCGGGCCACGGTCGTACGAGCGCGCAGGCGCCGCGGCCGTGTCTCCCCGCTCACCGGACCGTCCGCGCCGTCGTGTGCGCCGAGGTCCGGTTCCGGGGCACCGCGGGCTGCCCGTGCTGCCCCGGCGATCCGAGAAGGACACCAGGTGATCTCCTCCACCCTGCCCGGCTCCCCGACCACCTCGTACGGCAGAAGCGACAGAGCGATGTCGACCGACGAGTCGGTCACCGCCTGGGCCCTGGCCGCCCGGGGCGGTGACGCGCGGGCGGTCGAGCAACTGGTGCGCGCGCTGCAACGCGACGTCCTGCGCTACGTCGCCCATCTGTGCGCCGATCCGCAGGCGGTCGACGATCTGGCGCAGGACACGTTCCTGCGGGCGCTGGGCAGTCTGCACCGTTTCGAGGGGCGTTCCTCCGCCCGGTCCTGGCTGCTGTCCATCGCCCGCCGCGCGGTGATCGACAGCTACCGGTACGCGGCCGCCCGGCCCCGGCTGAGCGACGTACCGGACTGGCAGTCGGCGGTCGAGCGCGCCCAGCCTCGCGACCTGCCCGGTTTTGAAGACGGCGTCGCTCTGTCGGAGTTGCTGGGGCTGCTGCCGGCCGAGCGGCGCGAGGCGTTCGTCCTCACCCAGTTGCTCGGCCTGCCGTACGCGGACGCGGCCGCGTTGAGCGGCTGTCCGGTCGGCACCGTCCGGTCCCGGGTGGCGCGGGCCCGGGCGACCCTGCTGGATCTGCTGGCCGAGGCGGCCGCCTGAGTACGTGTCCGGAGGGGGCGGACGGGGCCTACGGTGTCGTGGCGCTCCGGCCGTTCCCGTCGAGACCGGGCAGCAGCCCGTACACCGCATCGCGCTGCTCCGGTCCCATGACGCAGGCGAGCGCCTGGGTCACCGTCTCGGCGAGCGGGTCCGAGGCCTCCCGCAGCAGCCGGCGGGCCTTGTCGGTGAGGGCGACCTCGACGCCGCGCCGGTCGTCGTGGACCGATCTGCGGGTGACGAGTCCGGCGTGCTGGAGGCAGGCGATCTGGTAGGTGAGCCGGGTCTTGGGGCGGCCGAGCAGGTCCGCGATCCGGGTCATCCGGATGCCCTCCCTCGGCTGCTCCGCCAGCAGGCACAGCACCAGGAACTCGTCGTGCGAGACGTCGAGCCGCTCCTTGACCACGGTGCGCAGTCGCTGCTCCACCGCCCCCGTCGCGGCGAGCAGCAGCATCCAGGCGCGCAGCTCGGCGGGGAGCAGCCCCGCGCCGCCCTGCATGGACGGGCATTCGGGCAGGTCGAAGGGCAGGTCGGCGGGCTGCTCATCAGGGACTGCCATGGGCCGATTCTACCTGTTGTCCATTTTTGGATTAGTAGGTTGTTCAAATTTGGATGTCCGGCTACTGTGACGGAGCTCGAACATCCAAATTTGGACCACTTGGAGAAGGATCATGACCGTCGCCGTGGAAACCGGACTCTGGCAGCTCGACCCGGGCGCCTCCACCGTCGCGCTCCGGCACCGGACGATGTGGGGCCTGGTCACCGTCAAGGGTCTCTTCGGCGCCGTGGCCGGTCAGGGCGAGGTCGCCGCCGACGGCACCGCCACCGGCACCCTCACCCTGGACGTCGCCTCCCTGGACACCAGGAACGCCAAGCGCGACACCCACCTGCGGTCCGCCGACCTCTTCGATGCCGACAACCACCCGGAGATCACCTTCGTGGCGCGCCACGTCGAGCGGGGCGGCGAAGGCGACGGCGCGGTGGAGGTGTCCGGTCAGCTGACCGTGCGCGGCATCAGCCGGCCGCTGTCCTTCCCGGCCCGGGTGACCGCGGCGGACGCCTCGGCGCTCACGCTGGACGCCGAGTTCACCGTGGACCGGGCGGAGTTCGGCATGGGCTGGAACCAACTGGGCATGATCCGCGGCCTGACCACCGTCACCACCACGCTCCGCTTCGCCCGGGCCTCCTGACCCGTCGACCGGGTCCGTTCTCGAACTCACCCGCCCCGCGTGAGCCGTACGTCCGTGCTCGACAGGGTCTGCGGCGCGGGTGTGAAGGCGCGCAACCGGATCCGTACGCCCGGACGGGGAAGGTGGAACCGGCCGGTGGGCGGGCGGAGTTCGTACTCGGCCGTGGAGTGCGCGGGCAGGGTCGCCGGTCCCCGCGCGATCGACCAGTACTTGCCCGTGCCCTGGCCCGTGGTCAGGGTGAAGTGCGGGCTGAGCGCGCTGTCGCCGGTGTTGGTGACGCGCAGCCGCAGCATGGACACCGCGGTCGCCGAGGTCCGCCGCTGCGCGGTGACCCGCATGCGCAGCGGCGGCCCCCCGGTCGCCGCCCAGAGCGCGCACCCCAGGGCCGGGGCGAGCACGAGCAGGGCGACGGCGGTCCGCGCCGGGCCGCCGGGCAGTCGGCGCGGCGGGCGCGGGCGCGGCTGCCACGCACGGGTGAACTCCGCCGGGGGCGCGGTGATCGCGGCCGCCAGCCACAGCGGTGTCATCATCAGGTAGTAGCCGTCCTGGGACCGCGTAGCCAGATAGAACGCGCACCAGGGCAGCACGGTGGCGGCCGGTCCGAGCCGCCGCACGAACAGCACGAACAGCACGAGCAGCGCGGCGGCCAGCAGCAGGCTCGCGTGCCCGTACCAGTCGAGCCGGTCGCTGCCGTCGGTCAGGTACAGCGACACGCCGACCAGGCCCTGGCCGTGCAGCACCGCGCCCTGGGTCAGCGGCAGGGCGATGCCGCCCAGCCAGGCGCCGGGCGCGCGCACGACGAAGTACGTGTTGATCAGCAGCCATACGGTCACGGCGACCCCGGTCACCCGCAGCAGTACGGTCGCCGCCGCCCGTCGGCCCAGTTCGCCGCGGCGCACCGCGTAGATCCCGGCGAGCAGGAACGGCGTCACGAACCAGGGCAGTTGCTGTGCCGCGCAGGCCGCGCCGAGGCAGGCGGCCCGCGCGATCCCCGCAGCGCCGAGCCGGCCGCCCTGTCCGATCCGCGGCCAGCGCACCACCACCGGCACCAGCAGGGTCAGGGCCAGGATCGCCGGATAGCCGAGCCGGGCGTACGACGGCAGGAAGGCGAAGCCGAGAAACAGCATGGTCGCCGCCGACCGCCACGGCACCGGCAGCATCCGCCAGGTGGTGGCCGCGGAGGCGATGAGCGCGCAGGTGGTCAGGGCCGTGGCCGGGGTGCCGGCGTGTCCCAGCCACAACAGCGGTGCGGTCAGCAGTGGGGCGAGGGGCGGATAGCCGTACGTGAAGTCGTAGCCGCCGGTCACCGTCGGGGTGACCGCGACCCCGTGGGTGAACAGCCACGGCCAGGGCTGCCCGTAGACGGCGTGGCCCGCGACCAGTTCCCGTGCGGCCTGGGTGGTGAGGACCGCCTCGTCGCCGCCGTTGTGCGTCATGCTCCACGCGCACAGGGTGAGCGTCGCCGCGGTCAGCAGCACGCACAGGTCCACCCGCGCCAGCGCCCGGGTCCGGCGCACCACCAGCACCAGCACTCCGCACGCCAGGATCGAGGCGTAGCAGACCGAGATCACGGCGGCCACGGCCAGACGGTGGCTCGCCGCGCTCGTCCACACCGACCGCGTTCCGATGAAGAGGCTGACATCGGCCAGGAGGGTGAGCACGCGGTGCCACTGCGCGGGGGACTCCGGAGCGGCGGACACCGCCGACTGTGTCCGCCGCCCCGGTGTCACCAGCGGTTTTTCTGCCAGATGCACGCGACTGGACGGTAGTCGCTCCGGGTGAGCGGAGGGTCGCCGGACGTGAAGAGACCGGTGTGAGGGCGGTAAGAGGCCCTGGCGGGCCGGAATCGGCCGGTCGCGCACCGTGTCGTAGTTGGGCCGAACGGGTGACTTGGAGTAAGAATGGCTGGTGCAGGCAATGACTACGAGTGAGATCGGGGGGATCCGGTGAGTCGTTACGACGCCACCGATGAACAGTGGGAGGGTCTCGCCCAGGTCGTTCCGCTGCGAGGCCGGGACGCCTGGCCGTCCGCCGTGGGCCATCGGGCGCTGCCCGACGCGGAGACGGAGACCCGGCGCCGGTTCGTCGTCCTCAGGATCAATGTCTTCGCCGACGCCCGCGAGGTCGCCGAGACGCTGATGTCGGGCATCCCGGTGCTGCTCGACCTGACCGGAGCGGAGACCGAGGTCGCCAAGCGGGTGCTGGACTTCAGCACGGGTGTCGTCTTCGGTCTGGCGAGCGGGATGCACCGGGTCGACCGCAACGTGTTCCTGCTGACCCCGCCCGGGACCGAGGTGAGCGGGCTCATGGAGGGCGCGGGCGTCTCCGAGAACTGAGGGCCGTCCCCCGATCGTGGGAAGACGTTTCGGGCGGAACGGTTCCGCCGACTGCGGAGTCCTACCGTCCGGATATGGCTCCGCGTTCCCTGCCGTCCGTGCCTCCGGGACCTTCCGTCCCCTCCGCTTCCTCCGTTCCCTTCACGCGTTCCGCTCCCTTCACGTCGCCTGTTCCCTCCCCGTCCTCCGCGACCGCTGTTCATTCTTCATCCGCCGATCCGACCGCGGCCCACGCCGTTCAGGGGCCGGTGGACCGGCCGCACCTCACCGAACTGCGGCTGGCCGCCTTCGCGGGCCATCGGCGCGCGGGCTTCCCGCTCGGGCCGTTCACGCTCCTGGCCGGGCCCAGCGGCAGCGGCAAGTCGACCGCGTTACGGGCCTACGAGGCGCTCGCCCGGCTCGGCGGCGGCGCCGAGCTCGGCGAGGTGTTCGCCGACCCGGCCGCCTGCGTACCCGAACGGGCCCGGCCGGACGCCCAGCGGCGCCGCGGCTTTCGCATCGGTTGTACGGCGGACGGGCCGCAGGGGCCGGTCCGGCTCGACCTGGCCGTCCAGGCCGAGCCCGAACTGCGCATCGTCGGGGAGCGGTTGACGGCCGGCGGGCTGGTCCTGCTGGAGACCGCCCTGCGCGACCCCGGACGGCGCACCGTGCAGGCCGCGTGGCACACGGCCGGGTCCGCGCCGGTGACCCGGGCTCCGCTCCCGGACGACCTGCTCGGTACCGCGCTGCTGCCGCTGCGGGTGGCCGGCAAGACGGACGGGCAGCGTCAAGTGCTCGCCGCCGCCGAGCAGATGGTGGTCGCGCTGCGTTCCGTCTTCCCCTGCGACCCCCGGCCGGAGCGGATGCGTGCCCCCGTACCGGCCGGTTCCGGCCGACTGCTCGGCGACTGCGCCAACCTCGCCGACGTCCTGTGGCGCACCCAGGCCGAATGCGGGCGGCGGCACGGGCAGTTCGTCGCGGCGGTCCGGGCCGGGTGCGCGGGACCCGTCGCCGGGGTCGTCGCCGAACCGCTGCCCGGCGCCACGGTCCACGCGCTGCTGGACCGAGGCGACGGCATCCGCAGTCCGCTCGGCCGGCTCGGTGACGGCGAACTGCGTTACGTCGCCCTCGCCCTGGTGCTGCTGACCGGCCCCGGCGTGCTCGAGGTCGACCCGGCCCGCGAGGTGCCCGCCGCGTTCCAGACGCTCACCGTGCTCGCCGACGGCTTCGACCGGGCCCTGGACGGACGCCAGCGCGCCGAACTGCTGCGGCTGGCGGCGCGCATGGGCGGGAGCGGGCATCTGCGCTGTGTCGGGACGGTGGGCGACGCCTCGTGGGCCGTCGGGACGACGGGAGTGACGGTGGTACATCTGGACCCGTGACGAAAGAGCCCCAGCCCCTGGACGTGGCCGCACTGCAGCGCCGACTGGCCGAGTTCGCGGCGGCGCGCGACTGGCAGCCGTACCACACCCCGAAGAACCTGGTCGCCGCGCTCAGCGTGGAGGCCTCCGAACTGATGGAGATCTTCCAGTGGCTCACGCCGGAGGAGTCGGCGCGCGTCATGGACGACCCGGACACCGCGCACCGGGTCACGGACGAGGTCGCCGACGTGCTCGCCTATCTGCTGCAACTGTGCGAAGTGCTCGGGATCGACGCGCTGGCGGCACTGGACGCGAAGATCGACCGGAACGAGGAGCGGTTCCCGGCGCCGGGGGAGCGGTGACCGCGTCGTACGCGGGCATGCGGGAGCCGCGCGGTCCGCTTTCACTCTCCGGAGTTGTTCGCCTGCTCGAAATCGATTTGTTGTCCACAGATTTCCGTCTTCCTCTGGCTTTTCGTCCCACAACACTTCACTCTGGGTAGTGGACAACGAAGTTCGGGCGGACGTGCTGACAACACGTCCCGGCGGACGGGGGAAGGCCATGGAGGCGGTGCGGCTCATCCTGACGAGCAGACGTGCTCTCGCCGGGAGCAGCGGGGTACCGGAGATCTTGACGGAGGTGTGGCAGGCGCAGGCCCTGGCGCAGGCGATCGGCAGCCGGCTGGCGGTCTCGGGCCCGCCCGAACTGCGCGGTGAGGCACTGGGATTGACCGAGCTGGCGGGAAGGGGCTGCGGCGTGCTGGAGGCGCCGGAGCTCGATCCCGGGGAGTTGCGCGCCGCTCAGCTGACCGGACTGGACGACGCCCGGCAGGCACTGCTCACCCTCGGCGTTCTGCTGGGTGAGGTCGGTATCGCCCTGGTCGGCATCGCGAGCGGCGCGGACGACGAGGGCACGTACTGGCAGTGCATGGAGGCGATCGACGCGGCGGACGAATCCCGGGACCGGGTCCGGGAGATGCTGCGGAAGCTGGCGGACCGGGACCAGGTCCGGGACCAGGTGCTGCCGGAGCGATGACGTCGCCGAGCCGGCGGAGGGTCTGATGGGGCCGGTGGGACCTGTGGAGTGCAGGATGGAGGTATGGATCTTCGCATCTTCACCGAGCCCCAGCAGGGGGCGACCTACGACACCTTGCTCACCGTGGCGAAGGCGACCGAGGACCTGGGCTTCGACGCCTTCTTCCGGTCGGACCACTACCTCAAGATGGGCTCCGTCGACGGCCTTCCCGGCCCCACGGACGCCTGGATCACCCTCGCGGGCCTGGCCCGCGAGACCAAGCGCATCCGGCTCGGCACGCTGATGACCGCCGCCACCTTCCGGCTGCCCGGAGTGCTCGCCATCCAGGTCGCGCAGGTCGACCAGATGTCCGGCGGCCGCGTCGAACTGGGCCTCGGCGCGGGCTGGTTCGAGGAGGAGCACGCGGCGTACGGGATTCCGTTCCCGAAGGAGAAGTTCGGCCGCCTGGAGGAGCAGCTGGAGATCGTCACGGGGCTGTGGGCGACGGAGCCCGGCAAGTCCTACGACTTCCACGGCAAGTACTACGACCTCACCGACTCGCCCGCGCTGCCCAAGCCCGCGCAGCGGAGGATCCCGGTGCTGATCGGCGGTCACGGTGCGACCCGGACGCCGCGGCTGGCCGGTCAGTACGCGGACGAGTTCAACATGCCGTTCGGCTCGGTCGAGGACAGCGAGCGGCAGTTCGGCCGGGTGCGGGCCGCCGCGGTGGAGGCCGGCCGCGCGGCCGACGACCTCGTCTGCTCCAACGCCCTCGTGGTCTGCGTAGGCAGGGACGACCGGGAGGTCGCCCGGCGCGCCGCCGCGATGGGCCGCGAGGTCGACGAGCTCAAGGCCAACGGTCTGGCGGGCTCGCCGGCCGAGGTCGTCGACCGGATCGGCCGCTACGCGGAGATCGGCTCCCGGCGGATGTACCTCCAGATGCTGGACCTCGACGACCTGGACCACCTGGAGCTGATCTCGTCCCAGGTGCAGTCGCAGCTGTCGTAGCGGGGCGGGCGCGGTCGGCGGGGGAACGGCTCGTGGGCGGCCGGACCCCGACGGCCCGGGTCCGGTGGGCTCCGCGGCCCGACGGATCGGGCCCGGTGGGCTCCGCCGCCGGTCGCCACGCACTCGCCGCCGCGGATCGTCTCGCGCCCCTCGGCGCCCGAACCCGGGAAAACCGGTGGTCACGAGCCGTTTCGCCCGGGAGAATCGACCATATGTTCCTGACGATCAGCACCACCGGCACCGAGGAGCGCCCCGCGACCGACCTAGGGTTCCTGCTGCACAAGCATCCCGGGAAATCGCAGGCGTTCTCGACCTCCTACGGCACCGCGCACGTCCTCTACCCCGAGGCGGACGACGAGCGCTGCACGGCCGCGCTGCTGCTGGAGGTAGATACGGTGGCGCTGGTGCGGCGCGGCAAGGGCAAGGGACGGGGCGGCGCACCCGACGCGGCGCTCGCGCAGTACGTCAACGACCGCCCGTACGCGGCCTCCTCGCTGCTCGCGGTCGCGCTGAGCGCGGTGTTCTCCAGCGCGATGCGCGGTGTGTGCACCGCCCGCCCCGAGCGGGCCGGGCAGCCCCTGCCGCTGCGCATCGAGGTGCCCGCGCTGCCCGCCCGCGGCGGCCCCGGCCTGGTCGGACGCCTCTTCGAGCCGCTCGGCTGGACGGTGACCGCGGAGCCGGTCGCCCTGGACAGCGAGTTCCCGGAGTGGGGCGACTCGCGGTACGTGCACCTGGTCCTCGCGTCGCAGACGCTGACCCTCGCCGAGGCCCTGCGCCACCTCTACGTCCTGCTGCCCGTCCTCGACGACGCCAAGCACTACTGGGTCGCCCCCGACGAGGTCGACAAGCTGCTGAGGGCCGGAGAGGGCTGGCTGCCCGACCACCCCGAGCAGAAGCTGATCACCAGCCGGTATCTGTCGCGCCGCTGGTCGCTGACCCGGGAGGCGATGGAGCGGCTGGAACTGGTGCGGCTCGCGGAGGCCGACGACAGCGCGGTCGAGGAGATCGACAACGCCGTGGCGGCCGAGGCCGAGACGGAGGAGAAACCGACCCCGCTGGCCGTGCAGCGCCGCGACGCGATCGTCACCGCGCTGACCGAGTCCGGTGCGGCCCGGGTCCTCGACCTCGGCTGCGGGCAGGGCCAGTTGGTGCAGGCGCTGCTGAAGGACCCGCGGTTCACGGAGATCGTGGGCGTGGACGTCTCGGTGCGGGCGCTGACCATCGCCGCCCGGCGGCTGAAGCTGGACCGGATGGGGGAGCGCCAGGCCGCGCGCGTCCAGCTCTTCCAGGGCTCGCTCGCCTACACCGACCACCGGCTCAAGGGTTACGACGCCGCCGTGCTGAGCGAGGTGATCGAGCACCTCGACCTGCCCCGGCTGCCCGCCCTGGAGTACGCGGTGTTCGGCGCGGCGCGTCCGCGCACGGTCCTCGTGACCACCCCGAACGTCGAGTACAACGTCCGCTGGGAGACCCTCCCGGCCGGACACGTCCGGCACGGCGACCACCGCTTCGAGTGGACGCGGGAGGAGTTCCGGACCTGGGCGCACGCCGTGGCCGAACGGCACGGCTACCAGGTGGAGTTCAAGCCGGTCGGACCGGACGACCCCGAAGTGGGGCCGCCCACGCAGATGGCCGTGTTCCGGATGCGGGACACCGACGAGAAGGAGGCGAAGGCGGCATGACCGAGAACCGACAGGGGCGCACCCTGCCCGTCACCGACCTCTCCCTCGTCGTCCTGGTCGGCGCGTCCGGCTCGGGCAAGTCCACCTTCGCCCGACGCCACTTCAAGCCCACCGAGGTCATCTCCTCCGACTTCTGCCGCGGCCTGGTCAGCGACGACGAGAACGACCAGAGCGCCAGCCGGGACGCCTTCGACGTCCTGAACTACATCGCGGGCAAGCGGCTCGCGGCGGGCCGGCGCACGGTCGTCGACGCCACCAGCGTGCAGCAGGACTCCCGGCGCCAGCTGATC
The DNA here is from genome assembly GCF_055584385.1 of Streptomyces sp. NPDC104096. Taxonomy (NCBI): domain Bacteria; kingdom Bacillati; phylum Actinomycetota; class Actinomycetes; order Kitasatosporales; family Streptomycetaceae; genus Streptomyces; species Streptomyces sp. NPDC104096. The sequence continues at coordinate 88,660 of NZ_JBVJMD010000026.1, read as the reverse complement.
GACCTCGCCAGGAAGCACGACGTGCTGCCCATCGCCATCGTGCTGGACGTCCCGGAGGAGGTGTGCGCCGAGCGCAACGCGGCCCGCACCGACCGGGCGGACATGCCGCGCCGGGTGATCCAGCGCCACATCCGCGAACTGCGCCGCTCGCTGCGGCAGTTGGAGCGCGAGGGCTTCCGCAAGGTGCATGTGCTGCGCGGGGTGGAGGAGATCGACCACGCCACCGTCGTCACCGAGAAGCGGTTCAACGACCTCACCCACCTCACCGGCCCCTTCGACATCGTCGGAGACATCCACGGCTGCTCGGCCGAACTGGAGTCCCTGCTCACCCGGCTGGGCTATGTCGACGGCGTGCACCCGGACGGCCGTACGGCGGTGTTCGTCGGCGACCTCGTCGACCGCGGCCCGGACAGCCCCGGTGTGCTGCGCCGGGTGATGTCCATGGTCGGCTCCGGCAACGCCCTGTGCGTGCCCGGCAACCACGAGAACAAGTACGGGCGTCACCTCAAGGGCCGCAACGTCCAGCACACCCACGGCCTGGCCGAGACGATCGACCAGATGGCGGGCGAGAGCGAGGAGTTCAAGCAGCAGGTACGGGAGTTCATCGACGGACTCGTCAGCCACTACGTCCTCGACGGCGGCCGGCTGGTCGTCTGCCACGCCGGTCTGCCGGAGAAGTACCACGGCCGCACCTCCGGCCGGGTCCGCTCGCACGCGCTGTACGGCGACACCACCGGCGAGACCGACGAGTTCGGCCTGCCGGTGCGCTACCCGTGGGCAGAGGACTACCGGGGCCGGGCGGCCGTGGTCTACGGCCACACCCCCGTCCCGACGGCCACCTGGCTGAACAACACCATCTGCCTGGACACCGGCGCCGTCTTCGGCGGCAAGCTCACCGCGCTGCGCTGGCCGGAGCGCGAGCTGGTCGACGTACCGGCCGAACAGGTCTGGTACGAGCCGACGAAGCCGCTGCGCAGCGAGGCGCCGGGCGGTCACGACGGACGCCCGCTGGACCTGGCGGACGTGCACGGCCGGCGCGCGGTCGAGACCCGGTACGCGGGCCGGGTGGCGGTCCGTGAGGAGAACGCGGCCGCCGCCCTGGAGGTCATGAGCCGCTTCGCGGTGGACCCGCGGCTGCTGCCGTACCTCCCGCCGACCATGGCGCCGACGGCCACCTCGCACGTCGAGGGCTATCTGGAGCACCCCGTCGAGGCGTTCACGCAGTACCGCGAGGACGGCGTCGAGCGGGTCGTGTGCGAGGAGAAGCACATGGGCTCGCGGGCGGTGGCCCTGGTCTGCCGGGACGCGGGGGCGGCACAGAAGCGCTTCGGTGTCGGGGCGGGTCCGACCGGCTCCCTGTACACCCGTACCGGCCGCCCGTTCTTCGACGACCCCTCGGTCACCGAGGCGGTCCTCGGCCGGCTGCGGTCGGCGATCGACGCGGCCGGGCTGTGGGCGGAGTTCGACACGGACTGGCTGCTGCTCGACGCCGAGCTGATGCCGTGGTCGCTGAAGGCGCAGGGGCTGCTGCGCAGCCAGTACGCGACGGTGGGCGCCGCCTCCGGGGCGGTGTTCCCGGGCGCGCTGGCCGCGCTGGAGGGCGCGGCCGCCCGGGGCGTCGACGTCACCGACCTGCTGGCCCGCCAGCGCGAACGGGCCGCGGACGCCGCCGCGTTCACCGACGCCTACCGCCGCTACTGCTGGACCACGGACGGCCTCGACGGCGTCCGGCTGGCGCCGTTCCAGCTCCTGGCCGTCCAGGGCCGCAGCCTCGCCGCGCTCCCGCACGACGAACAGCTCGCCCTGCTCGACCGGCTCGTCGAGCACGACGGCACCGGACTGCTGCACACCACCCGGCGCCTGTACGTCGACACCGGGGACCCGGAGTCGGTGCAGGCCGGTGTCGACTGGTGGCTGGAGATGACGGGCCGCGGCGGCGAGGGCATGGTCGTCAAGCCGCTCGGCGCGGTGGTGCGCACCGGGGAGGGGCGCCTGGCGCAGCCCGGCATCAAGTGCCGGGGACGCGAGTACCTGCGGATCATCTACGGTCCGGAGTACACCCGCCCCGACAACCTGGCCCGACTGCGCGGACGGTTCCTGAACCACAAGCGCTCCCTCGCGATCCGCGAGTACGCGCTCGGTCTGGAGGCCCTGGACCGACTGGCGGAGGGCGAGCCGCTGTGGCGGGTGCACGAGGCGGTGTTCGGAGTGCTGGCCCTGGAGTCGGAGCCGGTGGACCCACGGCTGTGAGCCGTGGCGCCGCGGTGGTGGACCGCGGACGCGCGGCAGTGGCGGGCGGGGAGCACCCGACGCCCGGCGGGTGAGCCCCACCCGCCGGGCGGGTGCCGGGCCGGTGGCTCTCACCCCACCAACCGCAACCGCTCCCCGCACACCCCCACCCGCACCGACTGTCCCCAGGTCAGTTCCAGCGAGTCCGTCTCCATTCCGTCGCCGAAGGCGATCAGGCGTTCCGACTCGACGGTGATCCGCAGTCGGCCGTCGGCCGTGAGTTCGCCCGCGACCAGCGAGGTGCCGGTGGCGGGCGAGGGCCAGGCCTCGCGGACGAACCACAGCAGGCGTTCCTCCGTACGACCGGGCAGCCGCAGGTCCGCGCCGCGCTCCTGCCACACCGACCGCAGCCAGCCGGTCGCCCCCGTCCCGGTCCCCACCAGCACACCGGAGGAGGCCTGGGCCTCGACGGCACCCCTGTCGCCGTCGAGACCCAGGCGGTAGCGGGCGGTCTGGTGACCGGGCGCACCCAGGTAGATCTCGTTGAGGGCCACCAGCCGCTGGGTGTCGTCCGCGACGGCCTCGACCATGGTGAGTTCCTCGGCGCCGGAGCCGGCGCCCCGGGCGATCGCGGCAGGCAGCAGCGCGGCGGTGTCCCGCGCGCGGTGCCGTACGAGCACGCCCGGATTGCGTCCGGGGTCGGTGTCGACGCCCACCACGGGCTGTCCGGCGAGGTACTTGGCGACGTTCGCCACCAGCCCGTCCTGTCCGACCACCACGACGACGTCCTCGGCGGCGAACAGGAAGCGGTCCAAGTCGGCTCGCTCCACCCGGGCCTGACGCCAGGTCAGGGGTACGGCCGCGGCGACCTCGGCCAGGGCCTGCCGGGTCCGGCGGTGCCGTTCGGCGACCTCCTCGATATCACGGCCGCGGGAGGCGAGGAAGAAGGCGGCCTGGCCGTGCGTGCCGTGCCGGGCCACCAACTCCTCGTACTCCGTGGTGCGGTGGACGATCACGGCACGCGGGGCGAGGCTCACTCCCGGTCCTGCGAACCGAGCCGGGCCAGCAGGCCCGTCAGCACGTCCGGCGACACCGTCACGCTGTCGATGCGCGGCAGGTTCTCGGCCAGCCGCGTCCCGGTGAGCGCGTGCAGTGTGGCCACGTCCACCTCGGCGTGCACCCGCAGCCAGGCCGCCTGGGCCTGCGCCCGTGCCTCGCCGACCTCGCGCGCGCCCTCGGCCTCGGCGCGGGCCAGTCGTACCGCACGGGTCGCCTCGGCCTCGGCGAGCTTGACCGTGCGGGCCGCCTCGGCCTCCGCCAGCCGTACCGCACGGGCGGCCTCCGCGCCGGCCCGTACCGCGTCGGCGGCCGCGTGCTCCTCCGCCTCGCGTCGCGCGTTCGTACCGCGCTGGTCGACCAACTGCTCCTCGCGCCGGGCGAGTTCGATCTGGCTGGCCAGCTCGTTCTCGGCGATGGCCCGCTCGCGTTCGACGGCCACGGCCCGCCGTTCGTAGGTCGCCCGGTCGGCCTCCTGCTGGATCTGCTCACGGGCCGGGGTGCGCAGCGCCCGCTCCACCTCCGGCTCCGGGCGCAGGGCCATCACCCGGACGGCCACCACCTCGATGCCGGTGGCGGGCAGCCGCGGCTCGGCGCCCAGCCCCGCCGCGATCCGCTCGCGCACCGCCGCCACCCCGTCCACCAGCGCCGACGACAGCGGCGTGCGGGCCAGTACGTCCAGCGCGTGCTGCTGGGCCGTCTCGGTGAGCAGGGTGCCGAGCTGCTCCAGCGGGGCGCCCCGCCACCCGCCGGTGTCCGGGTCGATCGAGAAGTCCAGGCGGGCGGCCGCGACGGCCGGGTCGCCGATCCGGTAGGTGACGGTCGCCTGGACCGCGACGTCCTGGAAGTCGGAGGTGCGGGCGTGGAACGTCATGGCCAGTTCCCGGTCGTCGACCGGGATCTCGGATATCGCGGCCGTCAGCGGGCGGAACCAGAAGCTGAGTCCCGTGCCGTCGTGCACGGGCCTGCCCGAGCGGTGGTACCGGATGTGCGCCGTCGGCGCGCCGCGCAGATGGCGCCAGCCCAGGCGCCGGGTGATGTCGGCCATGTGCGATCCCCTCCCCTTTTTCTCGTCAGCAAGACGATAATGGAGGGGCGCGTTTATCGTCAAGAGGACGAGAAGAAGGGGCGGGGAATTGGGGGAGGGGAGGGTCAGGACGGCCCCCGGTGGTCAGGATGGAGGCATGGGATTCCATGTCGACTCCGAGACCGGACGGCTGCGCCGCGTGATCCTGCACCGGCCGGACCTAGAGCTCAAGAGGCTCACCCCCAGCAACAAGGACGCCCTCCTCTTCGACGACGTGCTGTGGGTGCGCCGGGCGCGCGCCGAGCACGACGGGTTCGCGGACGTGCTGCGCGACCGCGGCGTCGTCGTCCACCTCTTCGGCGACCTGCTCACCGAGACCCTGGCGATCCCGGAGGCTCGGGAGCTGGTCCTCGACCGCGTCTTCGACGAGAAGGAGTACGGCCCGCTCGCCACCGACCACCTGCGCGCCGCCTACGCGACCCTGCCCGCCCGCGAGCTCGCCGAAGCCCTCGTCGGCGGGGCGACCAAACGGGAGTTCCTCCAGGCGCACCAGGAGCCGGCCTCCGTGCGCTTCCACGCCATGGAGTTGGACGACTTCCTGCTCGGCCCGCTGCCCAACCACCTGTTCACCCGGGACACCTCCGCCTGGATCTACGACGGCGTCTCCATCAACGCCATGCGCTGGCCGGCCCGGCAGCGCGAGACCGTCCACTTCGAGGCGATCTACCGGCACCATCCGCTCTTCCGTGACGAGCGGTTCCATCTCTGGTCCGAGGGGCAGGCCGACTACCCCTCCACCATCGAGGGCGGTGACGTCCTGGTGATCGGCAACGGCGCCGTGCTCATCGGCATGAGCGAGCGCACCACGCCCCAGGCCGTGGAGATGCTCGCGCACAAGCTGTTCGCCGCCGGCTCCGCCCGGACGATCGTGGCCCTCGACCTGCCGAAGCGGCGCGCCTTCATGCACCTCGACACCGTGATGACGATGGTCGACGGCGACACCTTCACCCAGTACGCCGGACTCGGCATGCTCCGCTCGTACACCATCGAGCCGGGCTCCGGCGAGAAGGAGGTGAAGGTGACCGACCATCCGCCCGAGCACATGCACCGCGCGATCGCCGCCGCCCTCGGGCTGAGCGAGATCCGGGTGCTCACCGCCACCCAGGACGTGCACGCCGCCGAGCGGGAGCAGTGGGACGACGGCTGCAACGTCCTCGCCGTCGAGCCGGGTGTCGTCGTCGCCTACGAGCGCAACGCCACCACCAACACCCATCTGCGCAAACAGGGCATCGAGGTGATCGAGATCCCGGGCAGCGAGCTGGGACGGGGGAGGGGCGGTCCGCGCTGCATGAGCTGCCCGGTGGAGCGGGACGCCGTATAGAGGGGAGTGGGAAAGGAGGCGTGCAGGGGGGCGGGAGTGGGTGCGAGGCAGGGTGTGTATAGAAATGCTGAATGTCGTATAGAATTCCATCCGTTCCTGCCCCTGCACCCGCACCCGTTGGAGCGCCCCCATGGCGACAGTCCCGACCGCCCTCGCCGGCCGCCACTTCCTCAAGGAGCTGGACCTCACCGACGACGAGTTCCGCGGTCTGATCGAGCTGTCCGCCGAGCTGAAGGCCGCCAAGAAGGCCGGGACCGAGACGCGGTACCTGCGGGGCCGGAACATCGCGCTGATCTTCGCGAAGACCTCGACGCGCACGCGCTGCGCGTTCGAGGTCGCCGCCGCCGACCAGGGCGCCTCGACGACCTACCTCGACCCGTCCGGCTCGCAGATGGGCCACAAGGAGTCGGTACGGGACACCGCGCGCGTCCTCGGCCGCATGTTCGACGCGATCCAGTACCGCGGGGACAGCCAGGCCGGGGTCGAGGAACTGGCGCAGTACGCCGGGGTGCCCGTCTACAACGGCCTCACCGACGACTGGCACCCCACCCAGATGCTCGCGGACGTGCTGACGATGACCGAGCACAGCAGCAAGCCCCTGACGGAGATCGCCTTCGCCTACCTCGGCGACGCCCGCTTCAACATGGGCAACTCCTACCTGATCACCGGCGCCCTGCTCGGCATGGACGTACGGATCGTCGCGCCGAAGGCGTACTGGCCCGCCCAGGAGATCGTCGACCGGGCCCGCGAGCTGGCCGGGACCAGCGGGGCCCGGGTCACCCTCACCGAGGACCTCCCGGAGGGTGTCGCGGGCGCCGACTTCGTCGCCACCGACGTCTGGGTCTCCATGGGCGAGCCCAAGGAGGTCTGGGACGAGCGGATCGAGGCCCTCGCCCCGTACGCCGTGACGATGGACGTGCTGCGCGCCACCGGCAATCCGGACGTGAAGTTCCTGCACTGTCTGCCCGCGTTCCACGACCTGGGCACCCAGGTCGGGCGCGACATCCACGAGCGGCACGGCCTGGAGTACCTGGAGGTGAGCGACGAGGTCTTCGAGTCGGAGCACTCGGTCGTCTTTGACGAGGCCGAGAACCGGCTGCACACCATCAAGGCGATCCTGGTCGCGACCCTCGCCCGCTAGGACCTGTCCCAGGGCCTGTGGCGCCCGTCATCGCACCCCGGCTCATCTGCCCCTATTCTGACCGGCGGCCCGGAACCACCCTTTCCGTGGCCGTCGCGCGACCTCCCCCCGATGCCCGGCCCGGCCCGGCGGGGGACACCCCCGCGGTCGCACCCGCACCACCAGAAACGAGCACCACCCGCATGCCCGCTCCCGCGACCAAGCTTCGCATCAAGTCCCCCGCCCTCCTCGTCGCCGAATCCGGCGCCGACCGCGCGGGTCACGGCCTCAAGCGCACCATGGGCCTCTCCCAGCTCATCTGTTTCGGTGTCGGCGCGATCGTCGGCACCGGCATCTTCGTCGGGCTCTCCGACTCGGTGGCGCAGGCCGGACCGGCCGTCGTCGTCTCCTTCGTCCTCGCCGCGATCACCTGCGTGTTCACCGCGCTCTCGTTCGCCGAGCTGGGCGGCGCGATCCCGGTCTCCGGATCGTCGTACTCCTTCGCCTACGCCGGACTCGGCGAGACCACCGCCTTCCTGGTCGGCTGGTGCCTGCTGCTGGAGTACGGCATCTCCATCTCGGCCGTCGCGGTCGGCTGGAGCCAGTACGTCAACGAACTGCTCGACAGCCTGTTCGGCCACCAGTTGCCCGCCGCGCTGTCCGCGGGGCCCGGCGAGGGCGGTGCCGTCAACCTGCCCGCCGTGATCGTCATCGCGATGGCCTGTGTGCTGCTGGTGCGCGGGGTGCGCGAGAGCGCCCGTGCCACCGCCGCCATGGCCGCGGTCAAGCTGACCATCCTGCTCGCGTTCTGCGCCATCGGCTACAGCGCCTTCAAGGACGGCAACCTCACCCCGTTCTCGCCGGCCGGCCTCGGCGGCATCGGCGCGGGCACCACGGCCGCCTTCTTCTCCTACATCGGCTTCGACGCGATCACCACGGCCGGCGAGGAGGCGAAGAACCCCCGCCGGGACATCCCGGTGGCGATCCTCGTCTGCATGGGCGTGGTGACCCTGCTGTACTGCGCGGTCGCCCTGGCCGCGATCGGCGCGATCGGCGCCGACGAGGTCGGCGGCCGGCCCGCCGCGCTGTCGTACGTCGTCAACCAGGTCACCGGCTCCACGATCGGCGGCGCCGTCGTCGCCTTCGGCGCGGTCGTCGCCATCGCCTCGGTGGTGCTCGCGGTGATGTACGGCCAGAGCCGCATCCTGATGTCGATGTCCCGGGACGGGCTCGTCCCGCGCGTCTTCGAGAAGGTGTCGCCCCGGACCTCGACCCCCGTGGCCGGCACCCTGATCATCGCGATCGTGTTCGCGATCCCGGCGGCCTTCGCCTCGCTGGACGCCGTGGTCAACCTCTGCACCATCGGCACCCTCGCCGTCATGGCCGTGGTCAACCTCGCCGTCCTCGCGCTGCGCCGTCGCGAGCCGGGCCTCGACCGCACCTTCCGGGTCCCGCTCTACCCCGTCGCGCCGCTGCTCGGCATCGGCTTCTGCCTCTACCTGATGTACGAGACGGGCTGGACGACCTGGCTCCAGTTCGCCGTGTTCCTCGCGGTCGGACTCGCCGCGTACGCCGCCTACGGCCGCCGGAACTCCAGGCTGGCCACGACCGGGACGGCTGCCTCGGCCCCCTCGGCCACGGCGGCCGCGGAGGTCGCCGAGGCCATGGCGACCGGCACCCTGACGGCCGAGCTCACCGCGGACGTCGTTGAGACGGCACGGTAGCCAGCCGGAACCAGACCGCCTTGCCGGAGTCGGTGGGGCGGTGACCGCAGGACGAGCTCAGGGCGCGGATCAGCAGCAGGCCGCGCCCGTGCTCCTGCCACGGGTCCGGCGCCGCGACGCCGGGCCGGGTGAGATCACGCGGCGGCGCCGGGTCCGGGTCGTGCACCTCGACCTGGCAGCCGGACGGCCGCAGCTCCACCACCAGCTCTATCGGAGCGGAACCCGCGGTGTGCTCGACGGCGTTCGCCACCAGCTCGGCGGTGAGCAGCTCCGCCGTGTCACTGTCCGCGCCGTGCGGCGCCTCGGCCAGCGCCGTACGGACCAGGGCGCGGGCCACCGGCACGGCCGCGGCGGTGTGCGGCAGCGCGATGCGCCAGGAGGCGGAGGCGGAAGGGCGTTCGTGCAAGGCGAGTCCGTTCATGGCGCAGGCCTCCCCGTGATCGACATCAGGCCGGCCTGCTTTCAACCCTCAGGAATGGTACGGCGCCCTCCGACAGCTACGTACGGCGGGCGTCGGCCGGGGCCCGTGCCCCGACAACGAGCGGCTTACCCGGGCCGACGGCCGGTCTCCCACGACTGCCCCGATTGTTACCGCGCTATTGACTCCCCGTGACCCCTGTGACGGTTGTGACGGATGAACGGTCATCCGGTCACACGGTGACACCACATCGGTCTATCGCGCACTCGTGACGATGGTCAGATATCGGTGATAACTTCGTGAGGTAGAGACCGGACAGGCAGTGCCCGCGCTCCCGCCCGAGGAGGCCGCCCCATGAGTCCCTTCACCGGCTCCGCCGCCCGTACCCCGGACTGGCGGCATCTGCGCGTCGAGCACGCCGACGGCGTCGCCACCGTCACCCTCTCCCGCCCCGACAAGCTCAACGCACTCACCTTCGGCGCCTACGCCGACCTGCGCGACCTGCTGGCGGAGCTGTCCCGGGAGCGGTCGGTACGGGCTCTGGTGCTGGCCGGCGAGGGGCGCGGCTTCTGCTCCGGCGGCGACGTCGACGAGATCATCGGCGCCACCCTGGCGATGGACACCGCCCAGCTCCTCGACTTCAACCGGATGACCGGGCAGGTCGTCCGGGCCGTACGGGAGTGTCCGTTCCCGGTGATCGCGGCGGTGCACGGGGTGGCGGCCGGAGCGGGAGCGGTGCTCGCGCTCGCCGCGGACTTCCGGGTCGCCGACCCCTCCGCCCGCTTCGCCTTCCTCTTCACCCGCGTCGGCCTGTCCGGCGGCGACATGGGCGCGGCCTATCTGCTGCCCAGGATCGTCGGCCTCGGACACGCGACCCGGCTGCTGATGCTGGGCGAGCCGGTGCGCGCGCCCGAGGCCGAGCGGATCGGCCTGATCAGCGAGCTGACGGAGGAGGGCCGCACGGCCGAGGCCTCCCACGAGCTGGCCCGTCGGCTGGCCGACGGGCCAGCGCTCGCCCACGCCCAGACGAAGGCGCTGCTCACCGCGGAGCTGGACATGCCGCTGGCGGCGGCGGTGGAGCTGGACGCCTCGACCCAGGCCCTGCTGATGAACGGCGAGGACTACGCCGAGTTCCACGCGGCCTTCACCGAGAAGCGCGCGCCCAAGTGGCGCGGGAGGTGAGGACCGCGGTGACGCGCGAAACGGCAGGCGGGGCGACCGGCGAAACGGCAGGCGGGGCGACCGGCGAAACGGCAGGCGGGGCGACCGGCGAAACGGCAGGCGGGGCGACCGGCCGGGCCGCTGGAAGGGCGACCGTCGAGGCGCAGGACGGGGTGAGGCGCGGGACGACCGGGCCGGTCCGGAAGGTCGCCGTCGTCGGCGGCGGGCCCGGCGGCCTGTACGCGGCGGCCCTGCTCAAACGCCTCGACCCCGCCCGGGAGGTCACCGTGTGGGAGCGCAACGCCCCCGACGACACCTTCGGCTTCGGGGTCGTGCTGTCCGACGAGACGCTCGGCGGCATCGAGCACGCGGACCCGGTGGTCCACGAGGCGCTCAAGGCCGAGTTCGTCCGCTGGGACGACATCGACATCGTGCACCGGGGCGTGCGCCACCGCTCGGGCGGCCACGGCTTCGCCGCACTGGGCCGGCGCCGGCTGCTGGAGATCCTGCACGAGCGGTGCCGCTCGCTCGGCGTGGAACTGCGCTTTCGCACCGAGGCGCCCCACCCGGCCCGGCTGGCGCGGACGTACGACCTCGTGGTCGCCGCCGACGGCGTGCACAGCACCACCCGCGAGGCCTTCGCCGACGTCTTCCGGCCCACCCTGACCGGCCACCGCTGCCGGTACATCTGGCTCGCCGCGGACTTCGCCTTCGACGCCTTCCGCTTCGAGGTCGCCGAGACCGAGCACGGCGTGATGCAGCTGCACGGCTACCCCTACTCGGCCGACGCCTCGACGGTCATCGTGGAGATGCGCGAAGAGGTGTGGCGGGCGGCCGGATTCGACGAACTCGACGAGGGCGAGTCGGTCGACCGCTGCGCCAAGACCTTCTCCGACGCGCTCGGCGGCCGGCCGCTGCGTTCCCGCAACTCCCTGTGGACCACCTTCCGTACGGTGGTCAACGAGCGCTGGTCGCACGGCAATGTCGTCCTCCTCGGCGACGCCGCCCACACCGCCCACTTCTCCATCGGCTCCGGCACCAAGCTGGCCGTCGAGGACGCGCTGGCCCTGGCGGCCTGTCTGACGGAGCGGGGCACGACGGCGGAAGCCCTCGCCGCCTACGAGCAGGAACGCAAGCCCGTCGTCGCCTCCACCCAGCGCGCGGCCCGCGCCAGCCTGGAGTGGTTCGAGAACGTCGGGCTGTACCTCGGCCAGCGGCCCCGCCAGTTCGCCTTCAACCTGCTCACCCGCAGCCGCCGGGTCACCCACGACAACCTGCGGCTGCGCGACGCCCACTTCACCGGCTCCGTGGAGCGCGAGTTCGGCTGCCCGCCCGGCACACCCCCGATGTTCACCCCCTTCCGGCTGCGCGGTCTGACCCTGCCCAACCGGGTCGTCGTGTCCCCCATGGACATGTACTCGGCGGTCGACGGCGTGCCGGGCGACTTCCACCTGGTCCACCTCGGCGCCCGGGCGCTGGGCGGGGCGGGGCTGGTGATGACCGAGATGGTGTGCGTGAGCGAGACGGGCCGGATCACCCCCGGCTGCACCGGCCTCTACACCGGCCGGCAGACCGAGGCCTGGCGGCGGATCACCGACTTCGTGCACGCGCGCTCGCCGGGTGCCGCCATCGGAGTGCAGCTCGGCCACAGCGGCCGCAAGGGCTCCACCCGGCTGATGTGGGAGGGCATCGACCAGCCGCTGCCCGACGGCAACTGGCCGCTCGTGGCCGCCTCGCCGCTGCCGTACCGGCCGGACAGCCAGACCCCGCGCCAGCTCTCCCGCGCACAACTCACCGACATCCGCGAGCAGTTCACGGCCGCCACCTGGCGGGCCGCCCGGGCCGGCTTCGACCTGCTCGAACTCCACTGCGCCCACGGCTATCTGCTCTCCGGATTCCTCTCCCCGCTGACCAACCGGCGCACCGACGCCTACGGCGGATCGCTCGCGAAACGGCTGCGGTTCCCCCTGGAGGTCTTCGACGCCGTACGCGGGGTGTGGCCCGAGGAGCGGCCCATGACCGTACGCATCTCGGCCACCGACTGGGCCGCCGGCGGCACCACGGCCGAGGACGCGGTCGAGATCGCCCGCGCCTTCGCCGCGCACGGCGCCGACGCGATCGACGTGTCGACCGGCCAGGTGGTGGCCGAGGAGGAGCCGGACTTCGGGCGGTCGTACCAGACACCGTTCGCCGACCGGATCCGGCACGAGGTCGGCATCCCGGTCGTCGCCGTCGGTGCCATCTCCTCCTGGGACGACGTCAATTCCCTGATCCTGGCCGGGCGTACGGACCTCGTCGCGCTGGCCCGCCCCCATCTCTACGATCCGCACTGGACGTTGCACGCCGCCGCCGAGCAGGGGTACGAGGGTCCGGGCGTCGCCTGGCCCGACCCCTACCGCGCGGGCAGCCGGCCCCCGCGGACCGGACGCACGGACGCTCCCAAGCCCCGTCTCTCACTGGGTACTTGAGGGCGCGTCGGCCTTCGGCCCGTCATAGGCCCACGAACTCCGCGCCGATGTCCCGCAGCCGTGCGTGCAGTTCGCGGAACACCGCCGCCGAGCGCTCGCCCGGCCAGTCCGCGGGGAGCAGCCGGACCGGCAGTCCGGGGTCGGTGTAGGGCAGCCGGCGCCAGGAGTCCAGGGCGAGCAGGTAGTCGCGGTAGGCCGCCTCGGGCGAGGCCTTTGCCCGGTGCTCCCAGTCGTGCAGCACGCGCGCGTGCCGGTCCAGGTACTCCTCGTGCTCCTTGGCGATCGCCGCCAGGTCCCACCAGCGGGAGACCGCCTCGACGGTGGGCGCGAAGCCCAGGTGCTCTCCGCGGAAGAAGTCGACGTACGGATCGAGGTGCAGCCGCTGGAGCGTGTGCCGGGCCTCCTCGTGCAGGCGGGCCGGGGCGATCCACACGCCCGGCGCGGCGGTGCCGAAGCCGAGACCGGCCAGCCGGGAGCGCAGGACGTGCCGCTTCTGCCGCTCCGACTCCGGTACGGAGAACACGGCCAGCACCCAGCCCTCGTCGGCCGGCGGGGCCGTGGCGTAGATCCGCCGGTCGCCGTCCTCCAGCATCTGCCGGGCCTCCGGGGACAGCCCGTACCCGGCCGCTCCCTGCTCCGTACGGGCCGGCAGCAGCAGACCGCGCCGCTTGAGCCGGGACACCGACGACCGCACGGAGGGCGCGTCCACGCCGACCGCGGCCAGCAGTCTGATCAGCTCGGCGACGGGCATCGGGCCAGGCATGAAGCGGCCGTACGCGCCGTAGAGCGTGACGATGAGGGACCGGGGGGCGTGCTGCTCGGACACGTTGATCATCTTAGGTCGTCGAGGTCGTCGCGGGGCACCACAGGCGGGTGCATCACTGCTGGTCACCATCGGTACGCAGACGGAAGCGCTGGAGCTTTCCGGTCGCCGTGCGCGGCAGCGCGTCCAGGAAGACGAACTCGCGCGGGCACTTGTACGGGGCCAGTTCCTCCCTGACGAAGGCGCGCAGCGCCTCCGCGTCCGCCCGCGCACCCTCCCGCAGCACGGCGTACGCCACCACGACCTGCCCGCGCGCCTCGTCGGGCCGCCCGACCACCGCCGCCTCGACGACGTCCGGATGGCGCAGCAGCGCGTCCTCGACCTCGGGGCCGGCGATGTTGTACCCGGCCGAGACGATCATGTCGTCGGCGCGGGCGACATAGCGGAAGTAGCCGTCGGGGTCGCGGACGTAGGTGTCGCCGGTGATGTTCCAGCCGTCGCGCACGTACTCCCGCTGCCGCGGGTCGGCGAGGTAGCGGCAGCCGACCGGACCGCGCACCGCCAGCAGCCCGGGCTCCCCGTCGAGTACCGGGTTGCCGCTCTCGTCCTGCACGCGCGCGTGCCAGCCCGGCACGGGCACCCCGGTCGTGCCGGGCCGGATGTGCTCGTCCGCGGCCGAGATGAAGATGTGCAGCAGCTCGGTGGCGCCGATGCCGTTGATGACCCGCAGCCCGGTCCGCTCGTGCCAGGCCCGCCAGGTGGCCGCGGGCAGGTTCTCGCCCGCCGAGACGCAGCGGCGCAGCGACGACACGTCGTGACCGTCCAGCTCGGCGAGCATCGCGCGGTACGCGGTCGGCGCGGTGAACAGCACGGAGACCCGGTGCTCGGCGATCGCCGGCAACAGCTGCCGGGGAGCGGCCTGTTCGAGCAGCAGGGAGCTGGCGCCGGCCCGCATCGGGAAGACCACGAGACCGCCGAGCCCGAAGGTGAAGCCGAGCGGGGGACTGCCCGCGAAGACGTCGTCCGGCCGCGGTCGCAGGATCCGTCGGGAGAAGGTGTCCGCGACGGCCAGGACGTCCCGGTGGAAGTGCATGCAGCCCTTGGGGCGGCCGGTGGTGCCGGAGGTGAAGGCGATCAGCGCGACGTCGTCGGCCGCCGTGTCCACGGCCCGGTACGGGGTGTCGGGCGCCGGACGGTTGAGCAGGTCGTCGAGCCCGTCTCCGCCGTACGTCGTGATCCGCAGGCCGGGCACCTCGGCCTTGGCCAGGTCGTCGACGGCCCGGACGTCGCACAGCGCGTGCCGGACCCGCGCGATCTCGCACATCGTGCGCAGTTCGTGCGGGCGCTGCCGGTCCAGCACCGTGACCGCGACCGCGCCCGCCTTCAGCACCGCCAGCCAGCAGGCGGCCAGCCACGGCGTGGTGGGGCCGCGCAGCAGGACGCGGTTGCCCGGGACGACGCCGAGGTCGCCGGTGAGCAGATGGGCGAGCCGGTCCACCCGGGCGCGCAGCTCCCCGTAGGTCCAGGTCCCGGCCGTGGGGGTGTGGAACACCGGGCGGCCGGGGTCGGCGTGGTCCAGGAGCTCGGCGGCGCAGTTCAGCCGTTCGGGGTAGTCGAGCTCCGGCAGGTCGAAGCGGAGCTCGGGCCACTGCTCGGGCGGCGGGAGGTGGTCGCGCGCGAAGGTGTCGACGTGCGCGGAGTGGATCGGGCCGGCCATGGGCGGTTCGCCCCCTTGCCGTCGTGGGCGTCGTGTGGGCTCGCGCAATGAGCGTATCGCCTTGGTGACGACAGTCAACGGTACGCGATACCGTCGGGGGTGGGAGTGGCCGTACAGGTCAGGAGAGAGGACCGGCGATGCCCGCATTCTCGCTCGAACCGGAACATACCGCCCGATGCGCCGAGCTGCGCGCCCTGGCCGCCGAACGGCTGCGTCCGATCGCCGACCGGGGTGAGCCGGGACGCGTCAACCGGCCGCTCGTCGCGGAGCTCGGCCGACTGGGCCTGCTGGCCCGCCTGTTCACCGCAGGCGCGCTCGACCTCTGTCTGCTGCGGGAATCCCTGGCGTACGCCTGCACCGAGGCCGAGACGGCCCTCGCCCTCCAGGGCCTGGGCGCCCACCCGGTGCACGCCCACGGCACCCCCGCCCAGCGCAAGCGCTGGCTGCCCCGGGTGGCCGACGGCAGCGCGGTCGCCGCGTTCGCGCTGAGCGAGCCGGGGGCGGGATCGGACGCGGCGGCGCTGGCCCTGCGGGCGGACCCGGTCGGGGCGGGGGCGGTGGCGCCGACGTTGCGGACGGAACCGGCCGGGGCGGCTGCGGTGGCCGCCTCCGACGGTGGCGTGCGGGGCGGTGGCGTGCGGGACGGCGGCGCTCGGGACGGTGCACCGCTCACCGCCGAGCCCGACGGCCCCTCCGGCTGGCGGCTCACCGGCGAGAAGTGCTGGATCTCCAACGCCCCCGAAGCCGACTTCTACACCGTCTTCGCACGCACCACCCCCGGCGCGGGCGCCCGCGGCGTGACCGCGTTCCTCGTCCCCGCCGACCGCCCCGGACTCACCGGCACCGCCCTGGACATGCTCTCCCCGCACGCCATCGGCGCCCTCGGCTTCGACGCCGTGCCCGTCACCGCGGACGACGTGCTCGGCGGGACCGACCGCGGCTTCAGGGTCGCCATGGGCACCCTCAACCTGTTCCGGCCCAGTGTCGGCGCCTTCGCCGTCGGCATGGCCCAGGCCGCCCTGGACGCGACCGTGCTGCACACGGCCCGACGGGACGCCTTCGGCGGCAAATTGAGGGACCTCCAGACCGTCGCCCACCAGGTCGCCGAGATGGCGCTGCGCACGGAGGCGGCCCGCCTGATGGTGTACGCGGCGGCGACGGCGTACGACGACGGCGCACCCGACATCCCCCGGCGCGCCGCGATGGCGAAGCTGCTCGCCACCGAGACCGCCCAGTACGTCGTCGACACGGCCGTCCAACTGCACGGCGCGCGGGCGCTGGAGCGCGGTCACCTGCTGGAGCACCTCTACCGCGAGGTGCGCGCCCCGCGCGTCTACGAGGGCGCGAGCGAAGTCCAACGAGGCATCATCGCCAAGGAGTTGTACGACCGACTGGAGGTGCAGTGACCGCCGAGCGCGTCAACCCGCCCGAACTGTCCCCGCCGACCGGCTTCTCGCACGCCGTCGTCGCCACCGGATCGCGCCTGGTGTTCCTGGCCGGCCAGACCGCGCTGGACGCGGACGGCACGGTGGTCGGCACCGGCCTGCCCGAGCAGTTCGAGCGGGCGCTGACCAACCTGCTGACCGCGCTCAAGGCGTCCGGCGGCACCCCCGCCGACCTGGCCCGGGTCACCGTGTACACCACGGACCTCGCCGACTACCGCGCCCGCGCCCCCGAACTCGGGCGCATCTGGCGGCGGTTGGCCGGACGCGACTACCCGGCGATGGCCGTCGTCGGCGCCGTGCGCCTGTGGGACGAACAGGCGCTGGTCGAACTCGACGGCTTCGCCGTGCTGGCGTAGGGCCCGGCGGGGGCTGGGGTCAGGCCGCCACGGCCAGGTCGCCGGCGAACACCCGGTGCGGAGCGATCACGCTGCCGTCGGGGAGCAGCTCGCCGCTGTCGTCGAAGACGATCGCGCCGTCGCACAGCAGGCTCCAGCCCTGCTCGGGATGGGCCGAGACGATGTGCGGGGCGGCGGCGTCCGCGGACGGGCACGAAGACCGGTGTGAACACATGGTGCACCTCCACCTGGGACGCGAGGAGTGTCGGCGGCGCTGTCGTCGCCCTCGCTTGTAGAGACCATGCGCGCACGGCGCACCGATCGGAACACCCGGCCGGGAAGCGTGACAGCACCAGGACAACTCTCGGACGCCCCCGAGACGGGCGATGCCGACCCGTCGCCGTCGGCCGCCTCCCGGCCCATGGGGTGATCACCCTTTCAGCTCCGCGCGCGTGCGGGCGCCGTCCGTCGGTGGTGCTCTGGGGTGACGCCGGCCGAGAGGAGCATCCGTGCCCGCGACCAAGGCCCCAGGCGCCGGCGGGATGGACGGCAGGGCCAGTGACCTGCTGCTGCGTACCGGGCGGTTCTTCCGGCGCGGTGAGACCTCCGCCGATCTGCGCACCCTCTCCAAGGTGGGCGGGCGCGACGGTGACGTCTTCTACCGGGACCGGTGGAGCCACGACAAGGTCGTGCGCTCCACCCACGGGGTCAACTGCACCGGTTCCTGCCGGTGGAAGGTGTACGTCAAGGACGGCATCATCACCTGGGAGACCCAGGAGACCGACTACCCGAGCGTCGGCCCGGACCGCCCCGAGTACGAGCCCCGCGGCTGCCCGCGCGGGGCCGCCTTCTCCTGGTACACGTACTCGCCGACCCGGGTGCGCTACCCGTACGTCCGCGGCGTGCTGCTGGAGATGTACCGGGAGGCGAAGGCGCGCACCGGCGACCCCGTCACCGCCTGGGCCGACATCCAGGCCGACCCCGAGCGCCGCCGCCGCTACCAGCGGGCGCGCGGCAAGGGCGGACTGGTGCGGGCGAGCTGGGACGAGGCGGTGGAGCTGGCCGCCGCCGCGCACGTCCACACCATCAAGACCCACGGGCCCGACCGCATCGCCGGCTTCTCGCCGATCCCCGCGATGTCGATGGTCTCGCACGCCGCCGGGGCCCGGTTCCACTCGCTCATCGGCGCTCCCATGCTGTCGTTCTACGACTGGTACGCCGATCTGCCGGTCGCCTCCCCGCAGGTCTTCGGCGACCAGACCGACGTCCCCGAGTCGGGGGACTGGTGGGACGCCGCGTACCTGATGATGTGGGGCAGCAACGTCCCGGTCACCCGCACCCCGGACGCGCACTGGATGGCCGAGGCGCGCTACCGCGGCCAGAAGGTCGTCGTCGTGTCCCCGGACTACGCCGACAACACCAAGTTCGCCGACGAGTGGCTGCACCCCCACCCCGGGACCGACGGAGCGCTGGCCCTGGCGATGGGCCATGTCGTGCTCAAGGAGTTCTTCGTCGACCGGCAGGTGCCGTTCTTCACGGACTACGTCCGGCGCTTCACCGACCTGCCGTTCCTGGTCACCCTGCGGGAGCGCGACGACGGGCACGTCCCGGACAAGTTCCTGCGCGCCTCCGACCTCGGCGACGGCGAGGAGGGCGCGGAGTGGAAGACGGTCGTCCTCGACGACGGCACCGGCCGCCCGGAGGTCCCCGGCGGGTCGCTCGGCTTCCGCTGGACGGAGTCCGGCCAGGGCCGGTGGAACCTTGAGCTGGGTGACCTCGAACCCCGGCTCTCCCTGTACGGACAGGACGGAGCCGTTCCCACCGAGGTGCTGCTGCCCCGCTTCGACACCGACGGCGGCCCGCACGGCCAGGGCAGCGGGGAGGTCCGTGCCGCCGGCGTCCCCGCCGTGCGGGTCGGCGGCCACCTGGTGACGACCGTGTACGACCTGCTGCTCGCCCAGTACGGCGTCGGCCGCGCCGGGCTGCCCGGCAGCTGGCCGACGGGGTACGACGACGCCTCCGTCCCCTGCACCCCCGCCTGGCAGGAGGTCCACACGTCGGTCCCGGCCGCGGCGGCCGTCCGTACCGCGCGGGAGTTCGCGGACACCGCCGAGCGGTCCCGGGGCCGCTGCATGATCCTCATGGGCGCCGGCACGAACCACTGGTTCCACTCCGAGACGATCTACCGGGCCTTCCTCGCCCTGCTCCAGCTCACCGGCTGCCAGGGCCGCAACGGCGGCGGCTGGGCGCACTACGTCGGCCAGGAGAAGTGCCGCCCGGTGACCGGCTGGGCCACCCTCGCCGCCGCGTCCGACTGGTCGCGCCCGCCGCGCCAGGCGATCGGCACCGCCTACTGGTTCCTCCACACCGACCAATGGCGCTACGACCACTACCGCGCCGACGTTCTCGCCTCCCCGCTCGGCAGCGGGGCCCTCGCCGGGATGACGGCCGCCGACTGCCTGGCTCAGGCGACCCGTTCGGGATGGATGCCCTCCTACCCGACGTTCGACCGCAACCCGCTCGACCTGTGCGACGAGGCGGGCGACGAGGACCCGGTCGCGTATGCGGTGCGGCAACTCCGCCAAGGAAAACTGGGGTTCGCCGGAGAGGACCCGGACGCACCCGCCAACTGGCCCCGGATCGTGACCCTGTGGCGGGCCAACCTCCTCGGCTCCTCCGCGAAGGGCGCCGAGTACTTCCAGAAGCACCTGCTCGGCACCACCTCCTCGCTCGGCGCCGCGGAGGCCGGGCCCGAGGAGCGGCCGCGCGACGTGCGCTGGCACGAGCAGGCGCCCGAGGGGAAGCTCGACCTGCTGCTGTCGCTGGACTTCCGCATGACGTCCTCCACCCTCATGTCGGACGTCGTCCTGCCGGCCGCGACCTGGTACGAGAAGCACGACCTGTCCAGCACGGACATGCACCCCTACGTGCACTCCTTCACCCCGGCCGTCGACCCGCCCTGGCAGGCCCGCACCGACTTCGCCGCCTTCCACGCGCTCGCCCAGGCCTTCTCCGCGATGGCGGCGAGGCACCTGGGGGTGCGCCGCGACCTCGTCGCCACCGCCCTCCAGCACGACACCCCGGGCGAGACCGCCCAGCCCGGCGGCGTCGCGCGCGACTGGCGGCGCGGCGAGTGCGAGCCCGTACCGGGGAAGACGATGCCCCAACTGACGGTTGTGGTGCGGGACTACAGCGCGATCGGCGAGAAGATGGCCACCCTCGGCCCGCTGGCGGAGAAACTCGGCCTGCCGGTGAAGGGAATCACCTTCGACGTGGCCGAGGAGGTGCGGCATCTCGCCGACCGGCACGGCCTGCGGCTGGCCGGCCCGGCGTTGGGGCGGCCGCTCCTCGACACCGCCGTCAAGGCGGCGAACACCATCCTCACCCTGTCCGGCACCACCAACGGCCACCTCGCCACCCAGGGCTTCCACACCCTGGAGCGCCGCACCGGCCGGCCGATGGCCCACCTCGCCGCCGAGCAGGAGGGCAAGCGCGTCACCTACGCCGACACCCAGGCGGCCCCCGTGCCGGTCATCACCTCCCCGGAGTGGTCGGGCAGCGAGTCGGGCGGACGCCGCTACACCGCCTTCACCCTCAACACCGAGCACGCCAAGCCCTGGCACACCCTCACCGGCCGCCAGCACTTCTTCCTCGACCACGACTGGATCCACGAACTCGGCGAGGCGCTGCCCGTCTACCGGCCGCCGCTGGACATGCGGCGGCTCTTCGGCGACCGGGTCTCCACCGGGGACGACGGACGGGCGGAGGTGACCGTCCGCTACCTCACCCCGCACAGCAAGTGGTCCATCCACTCCGAGTACCAGGACAACCTCCTCATGCTGTCGCTCTCGCGCGGCGGCCAGAACATCTGGATGTCCCCGCAGGACGCCGAGACGATCGGCGTACGCGACAACGACTGGATCGAGGCGGTCAACCGCAACGGCGTCGTCGCGGCCCGCGCGGTCGTCAGCCACCGCATGCCGCGGGGGACGGTGTACATGCACCACGCCCAGGACCGCGTGGTCGGCACTCCCAAGGCGCAGACCACCGGCAGACGCGGCGGCACCCACAACTCCCTCACCCGGCTGCTGCTCAAACCGACCCATCTCATCGGCGGCTACGCGCAGTTGAGCTGGGCGTTCAACTACCTGGGCCCCACGGGCAACCAGCGTGACGAGATCACCGTCATCCGGCGCCGGACCGAGCCGGTGGAGTACTGACATGCGCGTCATGGCACAGATCGCGATGGTGATGAACCTCGACAAGTGCATCGGCTGCCACACCTGCTCCGTCACCTGCAAACAGGCGTGGACGAACCGCGGCGGCATGGAGTACGTGTGGTTCAACAACGTCGAGACCCGCCCCGGGCAGGGATATCCGCGCCGCTACGAGGACCAGGAGACCTGGAAGGGCGGCTGGGAGCTCAACAAGCGCGGCCGGCTGAGGCTGAAGGGCGGCGGCCGCTTCTCGAAGCTGGCCCACATCTTCTCCAACCCCAAACTGCCCACGATCAACGACTACTACGAGCCGTGGACGTACGAGTACGCCAATCTCGTCGACGCCCCGCTCGGCGACGACATCCCCGTCGCCGCCCCGCGCTCGCTCCTCAGCGGGAAACCCCACGACATCCAGTGGAGCGCCAACTGGGACGACAACCTCGGCGGCGTGAGCGAACACGGCGACCTCGACCCCATGGTCGCCATGGTCCGCGAACAGGCCTCGGAAAAGGTCCGGTTCGCCTTCGAACAGACCTTCATGTTCTATCTTCCGCGGATCTGCGAACACTGCCTCAACCCGTCCTGCGTCGCCTCCTGCCCGTCCGGCGCGATGTACAAGCGGCAGGAGGACGGCATCGTCCTCGTCGACCAGGACCAGTGCCGGGGCTGGCGCATGTGCGTCACCGGCTGCCCGTACAAGAAGGTCTACTTCAACCACCGCACCGGCAAGGCCGAGAAGTGCACCCTGTGCTACCCGCGCCTCGAAGTCGGCCTGCCCACCGTCTGTTCCGAGACCTGCGTCGGACGGCTGCGCTACCTCGGCGTCATGCTCTACGACGCCGACAAGGTGCTGGAAGCGGCCTCCGCCCCGGACGACACCGACCTCTACGAAGCCCAACTCGGCGTGTTCCTGGACCCCGAGGACCCCGCCGTACGCCGGGAGGCCGAGCGCGCGGGCATCGCCCAGGACTGGATCGACGCGGCCCGCCGCTCACCCGTCCACGCCCTCATCAGCAGGTACAAGGTGGCGCTGCCGCTCCATCCGGAGTACCGCACCATGCCGATGGTCTGGTACATCCCGCCGCTCTCCCCGGTCGTCGAGGCCCTCACCGAGACCGGGTTCGACGGCGAGGACGCCGGCAACCTCTTCGGCGCGATCGACACCCTGCGCATCCCCCTGGAGTACCTCGCCGAACTGTTCACCGCGGGCGACACCGCTCCCGTACGCGCCTCGCTGGAGAAGCTCGCCGCCATGCGCGGCGCGATGCGCCCCGGACTGCTCGCCGGAGACCCCTCGGGACCGGCCCCGGTGGACGAGGGGATCGCCCGCTCGGTCGGCCTGTCCGGGGACGAGATGTACGCGCTGTACCGGCTGCTGGCCCTGGCCAAGTACGACGAGCGGTACGTGATCCCCACCGCCGCCGTCGGCGACGCGCGCCGCCTGGAGGAGTCCGTCCTGCCCGACGGGTGCAGCCTCGACTACGAGGGCGGTCCCGGCATGGGCGGCGGCACAGGCGGCTCGGGCCCCTACGGCGAAGGGTCCGGCGGGCCACCGCCGATGTCCGTGGAGAACTTCCACGTCCTGCGCGACCGGCAGACCGCCGACGCGCCCGCCGACCCCGCCCGCAGCCGCGTCAACCTCCTCAACTGGGACGGCCGGGGCCACCCCGCCGGACTGTTCCCCGACAGGAACCCCAAGCCCGGCCACCCCGAAAGCGACTCCCACCCACCCGAGAACAACGACGACGAGGAGGAGAGATGACCACCCCGCACGCCGTCGTCCACGCGGCGGTCGCCCGCTGCCTGGTCTACCCCGACGGAGAGTTCCACGCCGGGCTGAGCGTCCTGCGCGCCGCCCTGGACGAACGACCCGGCCCGGGGAGAAGGGAGTTGCGCGCCTTCATCGACCACGCGGGCGGGACGGACCCCGACCGGCTCCGGCAGGAGTACGTCCGGACCTTCGACTTCTCGGGCCGCCGCTGTCTGTACCTCACCTGGTGGACCGACGGCGACACCCGTCGCCGTGGCGGGTCCCTGGTGCGCTTCAAGGAGACCTACCGGGAGCACGGCTGGGAGTACGCGGACACCGGCGAACTCCCCGACTTCCTCCCGGCCGTCTGCGAGTTCTGCGCCCTGACCGGCACCGACACCCTCCTGCGCGAGCACCGCCCGGCGCTGGAACTGCTGCGCCTCGCCCTCGTCGAGGCCGACTCGCCCTGGGCCGGCGTCCTCGAGGCCCTCGTCGCCACCCTTCCCGGCGCGTCCCCGCGCGACCGCTCCACCGCCCGGGCCATGGCCCGCAACGGGCCGCCGCGCGAGGACGTCGGGCTCGCCCCCTACGGCACCCCGCTCCTGGAGGTCGTCAGCCGATGAGCCTCGCCGACAGCATCCTGTGGACAGCGATGCCGTACGTCACGATCGTCCTGCTCGTCGGCGGGATCGTCTGGCGGTACCGCTACGACAAGTTCGGCTGGACCACCCGCTCCTCGCAGCTCTACGAGTCCAGGCTGCTGCGGATCGCGTCCCCGGTGTTCCACTACGGCATCCTCTTCGTCCTCGCCGGCCACCTCGTCGGACTGTTCGTCCCGGACTCCTGGACCAGCGCGCTCGGGGTGAGCGAGTCCGTGTACCACTACCTCTCCCTCTACACGGGCACACTCGCGGGCCTCGCCACCGTCGCCGGCATCGCGCTGCTCATCTACCGCCGCCGCACCAACGGGCCGGTCTTCCTCGCCACCACCCGCAACGACAAACTCATGTACGTCGTACTGCTCGCCGCGATCCTGCTGGGCATGATCGCCAAGCTCACGCACGCGGGCGGTCACGGCTACGACTACCGCACCACGATCTCCCCCTGGCTGCGCAGCGTCTTCACCCTGCACCCCGACTACGCGCGGATGAACGGCGTGCCGGTCACCTACCAGATCCACATCGTCGTCGGGTGCGCGCTCATCGCCCTCGTCCCCTACACCCGGCTGATCCACATGTTCAGTGCCCCCGTGCCCTACCTCTTCCGCCCCTACATCGTGTACCGCAGCCGTGAACGCGGTCAGCTCGGCACCCGTTCCGAGCGGCCCGGATGGGAGCGCGTGCAGTGACCTCCCGGACGACCCAGAGCACTCGGACCTCCCAGAGCCCCGCGGTGCCCGGCGCCGCCTACCGCAACCTCGTCGTCGCCACGATCGGGTTCGCCATCTCCTTCTGGGCGTGGAACCTCATCTCACCGCTCGCCAGCAGCTTCGGCACCAAGCTCTCGCTGACCTCGGTCCAGCAGTCGCTGATGGTCGCCGTGCCGGTGCTCGTCGGTTCGATCGGCCGGGTGCCCGTCGGCGCGCTCACCGACCGCTTCGGCGCGAAGATCATGTTCCCGCTCGTCACGGCGCTGACCATCGTGCCGGTGCTGCTGCTGATCGTCGTGAAGGACTCCTACGCGGGCCTGCTCGTCGTCGGATTCTTCCTCGGCATGGCCGGCACGACCTTCGCGATCGGCGTCCCGCTCGTCAACTCCTGGTTCCCGCCCGCGCGTCGTGGCTTCGCCGTCGGCGTCTTCGGCGCGGGCATGGGCGGTGTGGCGCTCTCCGGCTACTTCACCCCCCGCATCTACAAGCACGGTGAGAACCTGCCGTTCGTGGTGCTGGCCATCGCCCTGGCCGTCATGGCCGTGGCGGAGTACTTCCTCCTCTCCGACCACCCCGAACGCGTGGTCCCCACCACCTCGCTCGGGAAGCGACTGGCCGACGCCGGTCGCCTGCGGGTCACCTGGGAGCTCGCGGCCCTGTACGCGATCGGATTCGGCGGCATCGTCGCGTTCGGCGTCTACCTGCCCACCTACCTCAAGACCTGGTACGGCCTGTCGCCCACCGACGCCGGCACTCGGGCCGCCGGTTTCGCGCTCATCACCGTGATCTTCCGCCCGATCGGCGGCTGGCTCTCCGACCGCACCCACCCGGCCGTCGTCACCTCCTGGGCGCTCGGCATCGTGGGGCTCATGGCGGTGCTCCAGGCCTTCGAGCCTCAACTCGTCCCGGGCGGAACGGTCTTCCTCCTGGTGATGGCGGCCGGCCTCGGCACCACCAGCGGCAGCGTCTTCGCGATGGTCGCGCGGGTCACCCCGCCACCGAAGGTCGGCAGCGTCACCGGCATCGTCGGCGCGATGGGCGGACTCGGCGGCTTCCTCCCACCCCTGGTCATGGGCGCCGTCTACAGCGCCAAGGGCTCCTACGCCATCGGCTTCATGCTGCTCTCCGACCTGGCCCTGGCCGGCTGCGTCTACGCCTACGGCCGCATGCGCGACGCGGACCGCGACCGCACGGCACAGGGGGCCGCCTGAGCCTGGAGACCTCCGGAAAGGGCGCCGCCCCCTGCCGGAACCCCGCGCACGCGGGTCGGGCAGGGGCGGCGCCTTTCCGGTGAGCGCGGGAGTGTTCAGCCGGGGACCGCTGCACCGGTCGAGAGCACCGCGCGGACGGTCTTGCCGCTGGGCGGGTGGGGGACGCAGTCCCAGTGGTCGGCGAGGGCGGTGACGAGTGCCAGGCCGCGCCCGCCGGGACGCAACGCACCGGAGTCGGCGGCGCTTGTCGCGATCCTCGGTCGGAGACTTCCCCGGGCGTCGCTGACCTCCACGCGCAGTCGGCCGGCCGACGGGTCGAAGACCAGCGTGAGCCTGAAGCAGCGGCCCGCCACACGACCGTGGAGCACGGCGTTGGCGGCGAGCTCCGCGACGACGACTTCCGCACGCTCCGTGAGGGAATCCGGAGCGCCCCAGGACCGCAGTTCGGTGACACCGAGCAGCCGGGCGAGCCTGGCCCCGCGCCGGGTGGACGACAGCAGCTGAGTGAAGGTGACCGTCGGGGCCGCCAGTGGGGGAGCGGGTTGGTTCATGGCGTCAGAGTGGCGCTTCGAGGCGGCCGGAGGCGAGCCTCGCACCCCGTACGGTGAGTGAGCGTACGTACGCACAAGGTGGACGGTACGCACATCCGGCCGTCACGCTGAGTGCCGTACGTGTGCGGGCCCGCGGGCCGGAGAGGGGTGGCGGATGGGCATCGTCGAAACGGAGGCGGGCGCGGGCCTCGGCGCTCGTGCGGTTTCGGTGGGGGAGGGGGAGCGGGAGCCCCACCCGTCGGACAGTCTGCGTACGTTCGGCGCGGTGGTGCAGGCGTTGCGCGAGCACGCCGGTCTCAGCCGGGGCGACCTCGCGGCCGTCGTCCGGTACTCCAAGCACACCGTCGAGTCGGTGGAGTTGGGCCGCCGGATGCCGGACGAGGCGTTCGTCGAGCGCGCGGAGCAGGCCCTGGGCAACACGGGCGCGCTACGGAGGGTCGCCCGCCATCTCAGCAGGGGTGAGGTGGGGCTCGCGGCGTGGTTCCGGCGCTGGGCGCGGCTGGAGCGGGAGGCGGTGGGCCTGTGTACGTACGAGTGCCGACTGGTGCCGGGGTTGTTGCAGTCGGAGGCGTACGCCAGGGCGGTGTTCGAGGGCACGATCCCGCTGCGGACGGACGCGGAACTGGAGGCGCAGCTCGCCGCCCGGATGGAACGGCAGACGATGATGCGCGAACGGCCGACCGTGCCGTTCAGCTTCATCGTCGAGGAGCACGTGTTCCGGAGGCGATTCGGGGATGCGGAGGCCATGCGCGGGCTGGTGGACCATGTGCTGGAAAGGAGCGCACCGCGCAATGTGACGCTTCAAGTGGTGCCGCTGGAGGCGGGGTTGCATGCGTGCCTGGACGGTCCGGTGCGGATCTTGGAGACTGCGGCGGGACAGCGACTCGGGTACTCCGAAGGGCAGAAGAACGGACGGCTGATCTTCGACGTGAAAGAGGTGAGTGCGCTCTGCCAACGCTATGAAACACTGCGCTCGCAGGCCCTGAGTCCCAGTGAATCCCGGGCCTTGCTGGAGCAACTCAGAGGAGAGCTATGAGCGGCAGCGCGACAGAACTCGCCTGGTTCAAGTCCAGCTACAGCGGCAGTGAGGGCGACGACTGCGTGGAGATCGCGATCGCCGAACAGGCCGTTCACGTACGGGACTCCAAGGATCTGGCCCGCCCGCCGTTCGCCGTGGGCCGCGAGGGCTGGGCGCCCTTCGTGAGGTTCGTGTCGGGAGTCCTGGGGGCGTAACCGAGCGGAGCACGGTCGATGAGGCGGTCGCCGAGGCCGGGTGTCGACTTCGGTGAGATGCCATGTCCCGACCGGTGATCACACCGGTCGGGACATCGCTTGCAGATCCGATCTCAACCAGACGCGATCAGTCGATGTCCGTACCCCGGGACGGCCCATGAGAGGTGACCGGACGACACCGGGTCAGTTCACACAGCCCGCGAACTCGCGCTGTTGGACGTCGGGCCGTGGCCATCCTCGGGCCGCACATCCCAGCAAGGCAGCGCGTTCGGCGTGTCGGCGTCCGCTCAGCGAACCCACAGCTCCCAGTCTTCCCCGCTCGGGTTCCAGCGGCACCGGTACTCCCTGTAGTACTCCCCGAGGCCGGACTGGCCCTCATCCATGCACCACTGGTACTCGCGAAAACCCCCGGCCAGGTAAAAGCCATTAGGGTCGGTGGGACCGACGCGGACGCGGAGCCCGCGGTCAGCGGCCGCTGATGACGAGCCTTCCGGATGCCGACGCCGGCGTCGACGCTCGCGGGTTGTTGTCCCGCTTTCGCGTCGATTTCTACGACTGCCCATATGCCCGTGCCGACGGGATGGAGCGTCAGGCGGAAGCGACCTCTATGTCGCCGCCCCTTGCCGTGACCTCGGGTCATGTATGTCAGGCTGTGCGAGCCGGCGTCGCTCCTGTCGCACGGCCATGGGCAACCGGTCGAATACGCCTGCGCCGTGATAGCTGAGTGTGATGGTGGGGCTGTCGTCAGCGAGGGCGGCCCAGGCCACTCGAGGATCGCGTGGAGCCGTACGATCACGGGACGCGGGCTGGGAATTCGCGGAGGCCACGCCGTGCACAGCAGGTTCCGCAGGCCGGTAGGCGACTTCCCACGCGCCGGCCTGACGTGGGCCAGGAACCGGGGGGAAGCTCGGACGGACAGGTGCGTGCGGTGCTGACGTCCGCTTGTTCTCGTTGCTCGAAACCACGATCGTCACCCCGACGATGATGAGTACGAGCCCGGGCAGGGTTGTGGGGTGCACGCTCTGTCCCATCAGCCACCAAGCGGTGATCGCGGCGACGGGTGTTTCCAGCAGGAGCAGGACGCTCATGGTCGTCGCCGATGTCCTGCCCAGGGCGAAGTTCATGGCTCCGAGTCCCAGAAGCTGCGGAAGGGCCAGCAGGCCGAGCAAGGACAGGTGGGTCGAGGCATCGAATCCTGTGAGGGGAGTGCCCACCATCTGGCAGATGACGAACAGTTCCAACCCGCAAACCAATGAGCAGACCGTCGAATACATGGGTGTACTCATGTCCGACCGCGCCTTGTGGCTCAGGGCCGTGTAGGCGGCTTGCGCCACAGCCCCGGCGACGGCGAGCAGGTCCCCCGTCAAAGCGGTGCCACCGGACTTGATGTCCAGACCGGCGGCCGCGGCGGCTCCGACCACGGCAAGGGAGAGGCCCGCCCAGGTTCTCCTGCCGGCTCGAACGCCCTGGGCCGCCGCGATGAGCGCCTGCCAGACGGGCTGCGTGGCGACGAGTGCTGTCGACATGGCGACAGTGGTGAGCCGTGTACTGGTCATGAAGGCCGCGAAATGAAGGGCGAGCGCGGTAGCCGCGAGTGAACCTACACCCAGAGGCTTCCACTGCTCACGACGCAGCAGACCGCGTCGGCCGCGGACGACACCGGCCACTTCACGTCGGCGCAGCAGCAGCAGGAAGATTCCAAGAGTGGCGAAGCCGAGGGCGTTGCGCCAGAAGGCCATGGCGAGAGGCGAAGCGGTGGCGGACGCGGTCAGCGGAGCCGTGGCCGAGATCGAGACGACGGCGACCCCCATCGCCGCCACGGTCAGCGGATCGATCTTGGACTTCACGCCGTATCACCGCCGTCGGTTCCGCCGAAGCGCCTGTCAGGCGGGTGAGAACAGGTTTCAGCGTCCGGCGACAGCAGGGCCGTTGGCAATCTGCGACGGGTATTCATACTGATGTGCCCCTGGGGTACGAACCGGGCCGGCCGAGACTCACGTCTGACGGACTCGGTAGTGCGTCACGCTTCGGGGCCGCCACCGACACTCCCCATGATCAAGGCGCCTGTAGGCAACCGAGGCGGGGGCGTCGGCGCGGCTGGACTTTCCGGCGGGACGGTGGATGGTGCCCCGCGCCCACACAACGGGACAGGCCGTCGAGCGGTTCAGAAGCTCTGCTGACGCCGGCCCGCCTACGGAAGCCGAAGTCCTGGCGACTGTTACGACGCGCTCGATGTTCAACCCGGCGCATCGGCGCCGTCGTCCAGGCCGTCCACACACTCCTGGCCTGCGACTGTTCAGAATCAAAGAGGCTCAGTGAACCGACCTGAACCCGGCCACGTTCTGAGAGACGGTGGTTCAGCCCTGCCGGCAACCTCGATCCTATCGTTCACTCCCGCCCTGTCGGAGCAGAAGAAAGGCACACCAGTGACCACACCTTGGGAAGGCGACGACCATTCGGATGTCGAAGGCTATACATCGGATGCCAGTGGTGCCTCCTTCGAGGAAGAAGAGGCTCCGGAATTGATCGCTGCAACGCTTCAGAGCGTGCCCGGACGATCAGTCACGCCAACTCCGCAGATGACGGCAGGATTCGGTAGCTCCAAATACGGCCCTCGTCCTCAGGATATACAGGTGGCCCGTACCGGACCGGCCGCTGGCGCCACACTCCAGTATAGAAAAGATATGGAACCACTGTGGCGTTGGGACAGCAGGGGGCCCGACGTCATCTTCGAGGAGGGATTCAGGCCTCACAATAATCTGGCGCCCAGCAGTCTTCAGCACTATCAGAATACACATCAGGAAACTGCGCTGGTCAGCTTGACCCGTGACCCTGATCCAGATTCCTCGCGGCCAGATTGGGCGGTCGACGAGAACGGACGTTCTTACCGATACCTCTCCTTCCCGCCGGGGGGCTACGATTTCGTCTCCACCCTGCAGACGGCCAGCCTCCCAAGTCAGGATGAGGTTGCGTCATGGAAAGGGGTAAGGCCGGAATACGTTGCCAGGGTTGATGTATTTGAATTTGACCGGACTGACGAAATAGTCGGTACCCGGGATCATGAAATGGCCTTGCCGGAGGTCAAGGAGGAATTGGCGCAGTTTGACCAAAGGGAGGCTCGACGGGCCGCAGAAGAAGAATCATTCGATCGATATGGCGGGCAAGGAATGGAGTATCAAGATAATGAGGTGGCGGAGCACGCTATAGGAACACTGCCCTACCAGGGGTCGGAATACCAGCAGTACCAGGGGTATCAGGTCCCCCACTACCAGGGGTACCAGGTCCCTCACTACCAGGGGTATTCAGAGAACTCCGCCGTCGGCCAGTACGCTCAGGTCGCGGTCGCCCAGTACGCTCCGGTGCAGTACAGCAATTGGTCTCCACCGCAGCCGCAGAGCACTCCCGGAAACTCCTCGTATGCCCACTCACCTCAGACCGGCAATTCTGCTGGCCAGGGGCGGGCCAGACGCGGGCGTTGAGCTTGATCCCACACCTCCAGAACGGCCACATGGGCAGGTAATGCCCCGGTCCCCTACCTTCTGCGCCCGGAGCTCAGTGGGTACCGCGAGCGCATCCGATTGAACCGTTGGGGCCGTGGGGCCGTTGTGTCGGCGCAGAGACTCGCAGTCCGGCTCTCCCGAGGGGCGATGGACCGAGGACCGTCGGACCGGCTCAAGAAGCCAAGGCTCGACGCGGCCCGGCACCGCCTAACAGAAGAAAGGGAAGTGGAAGAATTGGATCCCGATAACCCAGGGGACAACCAGAGTTACGGCTCGTCGCAGGCCGTCCCCACCATGCAGTTTTTGGATTACGACGAGCTGGTGACTGATCCCTCGTTGGCGTCCCGACATGCAGGGCTCGAAGAGAGAAGCCGGGCGCTCGACGAACTGACAAACCGGAACAGAAGCGCCGGCTTTGACACAGCCGCCCCGTGGGACTCTGTGAGTCAACACCTGTTCGGTCAGGCGCAGACCGCACTGCAGCAGTACAGACTGAATTACCCGCAGTATGAAGCTGCATTGAGTGTGAGCGACCAGATGATCCCGTCGGCACAGCAGGACAGGGTCAACGGCAGACCCATGGATTGGTACGCCCAGCACAGTCGCGCAATCCTTGAGGCTTCCCGCCTGCACTTGGACTTATATGACAGTTATCTGCGTTCTGCAACTGAATACCAGACGTACCTGTCATTCAAGATAGCCGAACTCGGCTCCCAGGACGGTGCTGGTGTGCCGCAGTCCTACGGTGCGCCGGTCCAGCAGCCCCAGACACACACGACCCTTCCCTCTTTCACAGAAGGCTTCGCTGCTGCGCCGGAGTCCTACGGTGCGCAGGTCCAGGGGCTGCAGCCTCCAGCCGCAGGCGGCCCAGGCAGCCGTACACCCGACTCCTCCAGGTCTGCCGGGCCTTCACACCACGGCTCCTCGTCTCAGGGCAGGCCCGCAGGCCGACGAGGAAGAAGGTAAGTGCGCTTGACGCCCGATGACGGGGAATCGGGGCATCAGTAAGCGTTTTCAGATTTGCTGGTCCCGTACCTGACGGTCACCCGGAGCCGTCACCTCGCACATCTCGACGGTCGACCTGCCGGGGCACGACGGAACGCCGTGGCCGGCGGGTCTCCTTCTCCTTGGCGCAGGCGCGGTGGCGCAGGCCCGATCCCGCCGTCCCCCTCGAAGCGCGGGGGGACGGCGGGATCGGTCGACCGGTCGGCTCAGCCTCAGCAGCCGCCGACCGAGAGGGAGGACACCGCGTTGTCGTAGAGGTACAGCAGTTCCTGCTTCGCGCCCGCCGGGATGCTGTAGGAGTAGCCGTGGTGGTCGGCATCGGTCCAGATGCAGACTCGGCTGTTGCTGAGGTTCCACACCGAGCTGGCCCGATCGTTCCACGCCCAGTCGATGTAGGGGATGTCCACCGGATCGACCGCCAGCACGTCCCCGGTGTTGTCATGGCCGTCGAAAAGGTAGACCTTGCCGCCTATGTAGCCGTCTTTGGGGTTGGTTGAGCGGACCCACACCTCCCAGGTGCTGCTGCTCGGGTTCCAGCGGCACTGGTACTCCGTGTACCCCTGCCCGAGGCCGGACTGACCCTCATCCATGCACGACTGGTACTGGGGGAAACCACCAGCCAGGTGGAAGCCATCAGGGTCGGTGGGGACCGACGCGGACGCGGAGACCACGGTCAGCGGAATGGTGACTGCCGCGGCAGCGACCACGGCAGCGACACGGGAACGCCATGACTTCATGCATAACTCCTTACAGACTGAGCCGGACCGAACCGGCCGCCGGCTCTGTGCGACGTACACAAGCACGACGGCAACCACCCCTTGAGGGTTCAAGGCAAACGTGGAGATTCCGTGATTGCGGACCGGCAGGCAGCCGGCCCTCGGCCCGCCCCGCACCCTGCTCGCACTGCCGGCGGGTCGGGCTGAACCGCGCCCCGGTCGCATCCGTCGTGCCTGCGTAGGCAGCACCTGGTCCACCGATCCGGCGCAAGCGCGATCCGAAGGGCACGCTTCATGCGCAGACGCTCGCTTCTGCTCATTCTGATGATGGTCCTCGTCGGCGCGACGACCACCACCATCGTCCTCAACCGGCACGACACCGCACGCATCGACGGTGCACCGGCCGCCGCCGTGGAGGGCACCAGCCACACTCTCACCCTGCGAAACAGCACCGACAGCCGAATCTGGATCGGCAGCAACGTCAACGCGGACGGCTCTGCCGCGCTGACCGGGCTTCCGGTCCTCGACCCGGGCCAGTCCGCCACGATCACGATGCCCGAGCACCAGGGCGCCGGGCACTGGCGCGGCACGTTCTTCGCCCGGCAGGGTTGTTCCGGTGAGGACGGCAGCACCTTCCACTGCGCGGTAGGGGATTGCGGCCCCTACGCCGACCACTGCTCCACAGGACAGCAGCCCACGAGTCTGGCCGAGTTCAACTTCGACTCCGCCGACGCGCTCGCACCCTGGTACGACGTGAGCTACGTCGACGCCGTGTCGACCGCCGTCACCATCACCCCCGACGCCATGACACCGCCCGCGTCCGGGGAGTGCGCGGCGGCGGGCTGCGCGGTGGACCTGCTGGCGTCCTGTCCGCCCGAGGACCTGACGAAGGACCCGGCCTCGGGTGGACCGCTGGTCTGCGTCAACCCGAACCGGGACGCCAAGACCCCCTACAGTGACGCGATCAACCAGAAGTGCCCCACCGCGTACGCCTGGTCGAAGCAGGACGCGGAGCCCGGCAACCGGACCGTGTACCAGTGCACCAGGTGCAGCGGCCTGACCGTCACCTTCCACGGGACCGGCGTCGCCCCTTCCCCTGCCCCGGCCTCGTCCGTCGGCACCGGCACCACCTACGTCCCCGGTCGCAAGGGCGTCAGCCTCAACCCGTTCGACGGCGCCTCTCAGGCGCTGGCCGACTCGGGCGTCTCCTGGTACTTCAACTGGACCTCGTCGACAGACGGCGTCACCCCGCCGACGGGTGTCGAGTACGTTCCGATGCTCTGGGGCCCCGGGTCGGTCACCGACGGACAACTCGCCGACGCCAAGGAGGAGGGCACCGCACTTCTCGGCTTCAACGAGCCCGACAGCGCCACCCAGGCGAACATGACACCGGAACAGGCGCTGGACCTGTGGCCCAGACTGCAGGACACGGGTCTGCGTCTGGGTGCCCCGGCGGTCTCTTACGGCGCCGATGTCCCCGGCGGTTGGCTGGACCGCTTCATGCAGGGGGCCGCTCAGCGCGGCTTGCGCGTCGACTTCGTCCCGCTGCACTGGTACGGCGCTGATTTCGGTCCGGACGCGGCCGGCCAGTTGCACGACTACATCAAGCGAGTGCATGACCGATACCACAAGCCGGTCTGGCTGACCGAGTACGGTCTGATCGACTTCTCGCAGGGCACCCCCCGTTACCCCAGCCCTCAGCAGGAGGCCGACTTCATCGAGGCTTCGACGCAGATGCTGGACGACCTCGACTACCTGGAGCGTTACGCCTGGTTCACGCTGTCCACGCGGACCGGCCCGACCGGCCTGTACGACGGCACGACCGCGAACACCGCGGGCCAGGCCTACCGCCGGGCTCACTGAAGGGACAGCAGCCTCTTCTCGATGTTCACGGCGTCCGGATGATTGAACTCGGCGAAGATCGCCAGGGCCTGCCGCCATGTCGCCCCTGCCACCTCGGGCGTACCGACAGCCAGTTGGACGTCGCCGAGGTGGCCCAGGGTGTGTCCCTCCCCCCACCGGTTGCCCAGTTCCCGGTGGACCGCGAGCGCCTGCAGGTAGTACCGGACCGCGTGGTCGTGGGCACCCAGCCTGTAGTGGACCGTGCCGAGCACGTCGAGAGTGACACCCTCGACCCAGCGGTTGCCGCTGTCGCGCAGGACGACAAGAGCCCGTTCGAGACAGCGGGCGGCCTCTTCGAAACGGCCGAGCCGCTGGTAGGCATCCCCGAGGTTGCTCAAGGCGATGCCCTCGCTCCAGATGTTGTCGGTGGCCCGGTTGAGCGCGAGCGACCGGCGGATGTACTCGACGGCCTTGTCGAGCCGCCCTGTCTGAAGGTAAGCGTCGCCGAGGTTGCCCACCACCTTCCGCCTGCCGTCCGTGTCCCCGATTTCCCGGCAGGCGGTCATCGCTCGGTGCAGATGGTCGACGGCTTCGTCGTGGCGGCCCGCGCAGCGCAGCGCCGCGGCCCTGTCGATGAGGGCCTGCGCCTCGCCCTGACGGTCGTGAGCATCGCGCGCGGCGGACAGGCCTGTGAGGCAGGTGTCGAGCCAGTCCTCCAGGTGGCTGCGCAAGTAGAAGAACCCCCACAGGACAGCGGGCAGTCGCCAGGCAATGTCCGCATGGTCGAACACGGCCGCCTGGTGGACCGCGCCGACCAGGTTGGACCGCTCGGTCTCACACCAGTTCAGGGCCTCGCCATGGGTCGTGAACGACAGCGGCCGGCAGAAGGCCGGCGGCGGTTCGAGGGGGACCCGGCGGCGGCCCGGGGTGAGCAGCGGGTAGGCGGCATCGGCCGTGTACAGATACCAGGACAGCAGCCGATGGACTGCCGGCTCACGCTCTTGAGACGTCTCCTCTGCTGCGACTCGTTCGGTGGCGTAGACGCGCAGCAGGTCGTGCAGGGTGTAACGGCCGGGGAAGTGCTCGGTGAGCAGGTGGGCACGGGTCAGTTCGAGAAGCGGGGCGCGGACCTCCCGTGGGGCGATCCCGGCGAGAGCGGCCGCTGCGGGCGCGGAGACGTCCGGGCCGCCGTGCAGTCCCAGCAGTCGGAACATCCGCGCGGCCGGCGCGGACAGAGCCTTGTAGGAGGTGGAGAAGACGGCCCGTACGTCGGTGGTGATGTCGTCCCCGGCGAAGACGTCGAGGCTGTCGTGGCTGTCCCGCAGTTCCGCGGCGATGGCGCTGAGCGGAAAGTCGGGATGGGTGGCGGCGCGCGCGGCGACAACGGCGAGAGCCAGGGGCAGCGCGCCGCACCGGGTCACGATTTCGTCCACCGCGGCCGGCTCCTCGGTCAGCCGCTCGGCGCCGAGCCGGCGCGTCAGGAACTCCCGTGCCTCGACGGGCGTCAACTGAGTCAGCGTCAGCGGATGTGCTCCCTCACCGACGACCAGACCGGTGAGCTGGCTGCGGCTGGTGACGATGACGAGGCAGCCGGGGGAACCGGGCAGCAGCGGGCGGACCTGCTCGCTGTCGCGGGCGTTGTCGAGGAGGATCAGCACCCGCCGTTCGGCCAGCAGACTGCGGTACAACGCGGCCTGGGCCTCGAGACCGGCGGGCAACTGCTGCGGGGGGACACCGAGAGCGTCGAGAAGGATACGGATGGCCTCCTGCGGAGGCACCACCGAGCCGGTCGGATCGAAGCCCCGCAGGTTGACGCAGAGTTGTCCGTCGGGAAAACGGTCGGCGACCTGGTGGGCGAGGTGGACCGCCAGGGTGGTCTTGCCGACACCGGCCATGCCACCGATCGCACTGATCGTCAGCGTGGTCGGCGTGTTCTCGTCGAACGGCAGCAGGGCGAGAGCGTGCTCCAGTTCGGCACTCCTGCCGGTGAAGGCGGCCAGGTCGGCGGGGAGTTGCGCGGGGCGGGGGGGACCGGCGGACCTGGCGGCAGGACGCCCGACGACGGGGACCTGAAGAGGCTCCTGAGGGGGGATCCTGGACGCACTGTCCTGTGACCGGTCCGGGGCGTCGGCGGAAACGGCGCTCCCGGCCGCTGCCACGGCAGTCGCGTCTTCCGAGGGCTCGGCCTCCACCGAGGCGCCCCACGTGGACGGTGTCCGGTCCCTTGCATCCTGCGTGGGCGACGCACCGGCCATGGGGCCCTGTCCGGTCTCGCGGTGGAACAGTCGGGCGTCGGAGGAAGTGGCAGGAGTCAAGGACGCGTCCGACGCGAGGATTCGCGCGTGCACATCTCGCAGGGACGGGCCGGGTTCCACGCCCAACTCGGTCACCAGGGTGGCGCGCGTCCTTCGATAGGCCTCCAGGGCCTCTGCCTGCCTTCCGGACCGGTAGAAAGCCAGCATGAGCAGCCGGCACAGCTCTTCACGCAAGGGGTGCTCACGGCTCAGCAGCATCAGCTCCCCGATGACCTCGCCGTGACGGCCGAGGCGGACATCGAGGTCCAGGCGCTTCTCCAGCGCGGTCAGCCGTTCCTCTGCCAAGCGGGAGCGCTCGGCCTCGGCCAGCGGGCCGGGCAGACCGGCCAGTGGCACACCCCGCCACTTGCCGAGAGCCTCGTGCAGCAGCTGCGCGGCGGCGGATTCGTCACCGGCGGCGGACGCGCGCACAGCGTCCGCGATCTGCCGTTCGAACACGGCCAGATCCAGCGTCTCTTCCGGTATCCGGGCCCGGTACCCGCTTCCGACAGAGACGATCGTCCGCGGCGTTCCGACGGAGTCACGGTCGCGTTCCAGGACTTTGCGAAGGCGCGAGACATAAGTGCGCAGAACAG
The DNA here is from genome assembly GCF_055584385.1 of Streptomyces sp. NPDC104096. NCBI lineage: Bacteria > Bacillati > Actinomycetota > Actinomycetes > Kitasatosporales > Streptomycetaceae > Streptomyces > Streptomyces sp. NPDC104096. The sequence goes on along the minus strand of NZ_JBVJMD010000026.1, from coordinate 51,532 downwards.
ACACAGCGGCCATCGGTGGCTCAGTACCCCATATGGCGTCGATCAGTTCGGCGGGCGTGACGGTCCGTCCCCGGCGCAACAGCAGTGCGGCCAGGACGGCCCGTTGCTGCGGCGAACCAAGATCCAGTTCAAGACCTCCGCGCCAGGCCCGGACCGGTCCCAGTAAGGAGAAACGTACGGCGGTCGAGGTCTCTTCGGTCACCCTCGTGATGCTAGTGACACTCGACGTGACACTGGTGCCGGGGTGCTGAACTGCATCCGTTCAGTGACATCGTGTTACACGAGACGACTGGTGCACGGCGGAACGCCGTGGCCGGCGGGACAGGTCGACCGGCCGGCTCGGCCTCAGCAGCCGCCGACCGAGAGGGAGGACACCGCGTTGTCGTAGAGGTACAGCAGTTCCTGCTTCGCGCCCGCCGGGATGCTGAAGGAGTAGCCGTGGTGGTCGGCATCGGTCCAGATGCAGACTCGACTGTGGCTGCGGTTCCACACCGAGCTGGCCCGATCGTTCCACGCCCAGTCGATGTAGGGGATGTCCACCGGGTCGACCGCCAGCACGTCCCCGGTGTTGTCGTGGCCGTCAAAGAGGTAGACCTTGCCGGCGGGTCGGTTCACGGCGGTGGCGGAGGCGTGCACGGAGGGCTTGGCGGTCACGGTCGCCGTGGCCTTCGGCGGCCTCACCGTCACCGTGGCGTTCGGTGGGCGCACGGTCACGGTGCCGGCCGCCTCGGCGCCGCCGGCATGGGCCTTTTCGGGCTTCGGCTCCTTCTCCGTGTCCGAGGCGCTGGGCGACGGCGACAGGCTCGGCGACGGCGACAGGCTCGGCGACACGGAGACAGTGGGTGACGCCGGCGGACCGTGGTGTGCCGGGGGTCCGCTCAGCTTGTCGCCGGCACCGGCGGCCTCGTTGTGTCCTCGGTCACCGCCCGATCCGCTGCCCAGCAGCACCAGCGGCAGGACGACGGCAGCGGCCACCCCAAGTGCCACCGGACCGACGAGCAGGGGCCGTTGCAGCAGGCCGGGAGCCCGGTACTCGTCGTCCGACTGCCGCGGCGCCGCGCCCGCACCGGCGTCCCCGGAGCGGCGCGGCCCCGACAGGGAGGCGACCCGGGAGGAGAGCGAGGGCAGCGGAGATCGTGAGGGCTCGGGTGGCGGTGGTGAGGGCAGCGACTGGACGAGGTCGTCGTCCGGGCCGTCGTCGAGGTCCTCCAGGCCGTCGGAGTCGACGAAGTCGTCGTCCGTGCTGTCGAGGGCGGCCTCGAACGGGGCGACGTCACCGGAAGACGCGGCCCCGCCGGTCCGGCTGTGCGCCTCGTGGGACTCTGGCGGCCCGGCTTTCGTCATCACCGGTGACGGCGGCGCCGGTGCGGCCTGCCGGAGCTCGACCGGCTCCTCCACCAGCCTGCTGGAGCCGTCGGGTGCCACTTCCACGAATGTCACATGCTCGGTGGCAGGGTCGGAAATAGCCGCGGTGACGGGCGAGTTGCGCCCGCGCGCGTGCCGGTGCAGCGTGTCGAGGACCGCCTCGTCGAGAGACTGCCCACTCGCCGCCCGCACGGGCACCCCGTCGACGGAGGCGGAGCCGTCGGCGTCGATGAACACAGTGAACCCGGGCGCCCGCCCGGCGGCTCCCCCGGCAGACTCCCGGCTGCTCATGTCCACAGGCTCTCCGGGCTCGGCGCGCCGGCCCGACGCGGTGAGGTCGTCCGTTCCTTCGTCCCGGCTCATCCCTGTTCCTTCCCTGCGTTGTGCCTGCCAGCAACAACGGGAGGCGCGGGAACAAAGTTCAATGGCCTCGCCAGGGCGAACCCGTTTCGCCCTCCGGGACCGATCACCGGCCTGCCCGGCCCCGGGCAGGCGACGTCGTGTGCGGCCGTGCGGCAGGACGGGCGGTGGTCTCCGAGTAGTGTTCCGACGGCAACGGACTCCGCAGGTTGCCGGAGTACCAGGGGTTCGAGGGGTGGAGGTCACCACCGGCATCCAGAGCCTTGCCGGGCCATGCGGGCGCGCTCACCGCTGCTACGTCGACCAGCGTGACCGCGTCGTCGTTCATCTCTTCCTCGCTGCCTTCCGAGCGGCTGTCGGCGCGCGTCCGGTCGGACGAGGGCTCCGCCGACGCACCCCCCTCAGCCGTCGCGGAAGCCGCTCTCGTACGCGACGCCGAATTCCTGGTGCCGGGAAAGGCGTTCGCAGGGTCCGTCCTCTGGAGCAGGTCCTCGACCACCGGCAGCCTCCTCGCCTCGTATGCCGCGCGGAGCCCGGGGTCATTCGCTATGTGCTCCAGGGTGGCGTGCAGCACTTGCTGGAGTTCCGGGATCGAGAATTCGGCCACCTTCTCCCGTGCCGACCCCTCGGAGGTCCGGGCTGGGCGGACAGCATTGCTGCCTGGCGCACGGCGGGCGCCGCCGTCGACGTGGACGGGGTGACTCGCTTGCATCGGCGGCAGGCCCTGGGCGGTCACTCGCGTGCCTGATGTCTTCGAGGAGAGCTTCTCCCGTAGCCACGCCAGTAGTTGGGCAAGGCGTCCCGGGTGCGTGGAACGCGACCGCCGTGCACTCGCCCTCAGGTCTTCCTCGATCAGCTCCCGCGCCAGTTGCTCCGCGGGCGGCGGGGGCGGGGTCGAAGGCCTGATCCACCTGGACTCACGCGGTTCCGGCCGGGAGCCGGGAGTGTCGAAGGACATGTCTGCTCTCGCTCTTTTCGCTACGAGACCTACGGAGTACGGGCCTTGACGCGAGACACGACGGGGTCAGGGGCGAACGACGGCGCGAGGGCCGAGCCCTGCCGCCACCGCATCGTCCACATCAGCGGCTCACACGGCCGCGCCTCCACGGCACGGCCGTGTGAACCGAAACGGCGTGGCATCAGCGGCGCTTGCCCTTCTTCCCCTTCACACTCGCACGACTCCTCGTCGTGCTCGGGTCCTGTGCGGCGGAACGCCTGTGCTCCTGGTAGGTCCCTGGCGACTGCGGCGTCTCCGCCCAGTTGCTGGGCCCGGCGACGCCGGAAGGCGGGGCGAAGGATGCCGCCGACGTGTAGGAGGGACGCAACGAGGGGGCGGGACTCTGCAGATCGGACACAGTCACCGCCGACATACCGGACAGACCTGACGCGGTGTGGTGGATCCCCGGGGCGGACGACGCAAAGGAGTCATGCGCCTCGGCCGGCTCAGGTATAGGGGCCCACTGACCCGGTCCGTTCCCGACTGCCGGGTTGTATTGCGCTCCTCTGTAAAGCCCGTATTGCTGCAGCTCCTCCAGCTGGGCTTGTTGCCACGCCTCCTGCTGGTCAAGATGTCTGTGATGCATCATGTCGGCTATCGTTGCGCCTCCGGCCACCCAGTTCGCCGCCCCGCTGATCCGCCCGGTCACCGCTTCGTCCGTGCCCGCGGCAGCGGCTGCAGCGGCCGCCAAGTTCATGCCGGTTGAAATGACGCGACCTGCAGTAGCGGCCAGTTGGGTTCCATCGATGGAACCATTTTCCTGCTTGTCCCAGTACAGGTCCCAACCCTCCGCTCCGGCCTTGACGATCTGAGCGCCGATGCCGACCGCAGTCAAGGCCTTGCCGCCTGTACCGGGCACGAAGGCTGCCGCGCCCTGGATCATGGTGGGAGCTGCGTCCCCTACGCAATTTAGGACGCTTCTCCCGTGCTCCGAGATCCAGGCTCCCATGCGAGTGGACGGGCCGCCCGCTCCTCGCACAGCGGAATGGATCAGGGCCTCTTTGATTTGCTCGCTACGCTCGGAGATCCAAGTTCTTGTTTCCGCCGCAAAACGCCACACCCCTCCCGTCGAATGGTCGACCTGGTAAAAATTCCCAAGCCCTCCGTTTGGGTTCTCGACGTAGTAGCCCGTATTTCCCGGATCGATTGGAGGCGCATCCAGGGGGATCTCACCGTCGACCTGGCTGGCCAGCACCTGCCCGCCCACCTCCACGAACTGTACGGTCGTGATGGTGGAGGAGTCACTTCCCTCCGATTGATGGCCCGCCGAATGCTCCGAATGTACTGAGCCCGCCATGTTCCCCCTCTCCTTGGGTGAACGGTTGCTCTGCTCGACAGGCACAACGGCGCTTCCGGGGCGTCGGTTCAATACCGGCGCCGTTCGAGCTCGGAGTCATCGGGCCGACGGCGGCGGCGCGAACGGGTCGAGCACGTCGACCACCGGCTTCTCCTTCGGACGGTGGGCGCCGGGTTTGCAGCCGGCGAAGGGGCCCCGCGGGTCCCGGAGGGAGTCCATGACCGGAGGCAGGAAGTCGCGATGCCAGCGGGCGGGGCCGGACATGTCGGATTCAGGACCGGTCAGTTCTCCCCAGGCGAGCCAGAGGCCGTGGAGCTGGGCGACCGCTTCGGGGTGTTCCCACCAGCGGGAGCACCAGGGAGACGCGGACGTGACCTCCCTGCCGTAGACGGGCAGCAGCACGTGATGCGTCCACAGGGTCAACTGACGCAGCGCGTTGAGGTAGGCGGGACCCTGCAGGTAGAGGATGAACTGTGCTGCCGGGGGGTGCTCCCGTGGCGCCTCGTCCGCGGGCTCGGGCGCAGGCCGCTCCGCCGATGCGGCGGTTTCCTGCTCGGATCGGGTGTCCTCGAGACTCTCCAGCGATGTCGTGCCCATGATCCTCCTCCTGCCTGCACGGCTTCCCTGCCGGTCATCGAGCACAACGGGGTGGCAACAGGAGGGGTTCAACGGTCCGACCGTCCGTCTGGCGACTTGCCCCCCGCCGATATCCCCGCCCGGATGGGATCGAGGCCCGGGCGACCTCCCGTCCCCACTGGACATGAGACAGAACCATTCACTGGCAAGAATCTGCCTGTTCATTCAGATGTTCTCCCGATTCACCTGGCACACGATGTGTTCCGGATGACGGGTGCGTACTGACCGAGAATGCCGGAGGGTGTCATGCCGAACCAGGATTATCCGTTTGGTCCGCCGGTGGCGCCGAAGAAAACCGATGACAGGCCGCAGGAGATGGACGATCTGGGGCAGGTCCGCCTGAATCCGGCCTGGGTGCCACTTGAGCTCATTTCAGCCGATGCCTTCACGAAGGGACCGGAGGGGGCGGTCTGGATCTATTCGGTTGTCGAAATGGAGCGCGAGATCGCCGGCGAAAAAAGGATGGAGCCCGTCATCATGCTGGGCAGCGAGAAGGTCTCCACCCTTTTTCACGATCAGGAACTGGACGATCTGTTGAGCGGAATACAGGAAGCGCAACGAGGGCAGGTGGAGGCGCATCCCGATGGAAGGGCTGAAGTATTCACGAAGGAGGATCTCAAGAAGGCCATCGACAAGCTGGGGCACCCGACGATCACGGCAGCATTCACCCCTGACGGCAAGACGCGAGTACAGGAGGCCATGATGAGTGGTGAGCTGCACGCTTATCCGTCGAAAAACCTCGTCGTACTGAACGACAAGTCCGGTCGCTATATGAGCGTGAAGGCTCGTGGTGAAGTCGATCCCCGAGAAGTCGCGGCGTGGGGGGAGGCGGTGCGCCGGCTGTTCAGCGAGCACCTCCCGGGAGTTACCGTGCAGTTCCAACAGATCAAGACCCTGAGACCGCCGGAGAACGACGTCATCGCCCATTTCGCCAACACCGTGCTGCCCCCTGCCAATCCGGGGACGACAACAGGCACCCCCCGTACCGGGGTGGACACCTCCTCCCACCTCGGCAAGGCAGACGCTCCCACCACGGGAAAAGCGGCCCAGCGCTGAAGTACTGTCTTGTGCGTGGACGTACGCGCGCAGACGTTGTTCCAGGTGTCCCTGCTGGGTCCGCTGCGGCTCCGGCGGCGAGAGAGCGAACTTCCACTCGGACCGCCCCAGCAGCGCGCTGTCCTCGCGCTGTTGCTGCTGCGGCGTGGCCAGGTCGTCGCGGTCGACGAGTTGGTGGACGGGATCTGGGGCGCCGACCCGCCGACCGCCGCGGTGTCCGTGTTGCGGACCTACGTCTCCCGGCTGCGCAAGGTCCTCGAGCCCGGCCGTCCCGCAGCCGAGCCACCTCGGATCCTGGTGTCCTTGGGTGACGGGTACGCGCTGCGTTCCGACGGCTTCCTGAGTGATCTCGACCGGTTCGACGACCTCGTGACGCAGGCCTCGGCACATCGTGCCGAGGGCGACGACCGGACCGCCGTGCACCTCCTGCGCAGCGCTGACGAGTTGTGGGTGGGTGTTCCGCTCGCCGGGCTGCCGGGGGAGTGGATCGAGGTCGAACGCAGTCGTCTGAGGGAACGACGGCTGTCCGCCCTGGAAGCGCGGCTGCGCCTGGAACTGCAGCTCGGACAGCACGCCCGGGTGCTGCCCGAGCTGACCGCCCTGTCCGAGGCGCACCCGTTACGCGAGGCACTGTGCGAGCTCCACGTCGTCGCCCTGTACCGCAGCGGGCGCCGGGCCGAGGCCTTCGACGTCTACGCCCACACGCGCCGCATCCTCGTCGAGGAACTCGGCATCGAGCCCGGCCCGTCACTGCGCGCCCTGTACGACGGTCTCCTCGCGAGCGATCCCGGGCCTGCCCGGCCCGGCTCCCAGGAGATGTCGGCGGACACCGATCACGATGCACGAACCCACCACCACGACCAGGCTCACGACCACGACCAGGCTCACGACCACGACCAGGCTCACACCAGCACCGTACGGCCATCCCAATTGCCCGCGGATCTGGTCACGTTCGCCGGACGCCGCGCCGAACTCGACCGTGCCGAGGCGCTGCTGCCCGACCGGGAGCCTCCCACGACTGCGTTGTCGGTCCTGGTCAGTGGAATGGCCGGCGCGGGTAAGACCACCCTCGTCGTGCACTGGGCGCACCGGGTTGCCCACCGCTTCCCCGACGGCAGTCTCTACGTCAACCTCCGCGGCCACGACCCGACCGGTTCCCGGATGGATCCCCGTGAGGCGCTGGAGGGGTTCCTGGTGGCGGTCGGGGTCGCCCCGCAGGCGGTCCCCGAGGGGCTCGACGCACGAGCAGCCCTCTACCGCAGTGTGCTCGCCGGCCGGCGTCTGCTGATCGTGCTGGACAACGCCGCCGACACGGAGCAGGTGGAGCCTCTGCTGCCGGCCGTCCCCGGCTGCCTGGTCGTCGTCAGCAGCCGCAACCGGCTCAGCGGCCTGATAGCCCGGCACGGCGCCCGTCCACTCCCCCTGGGCGTGCTGTCCGCCGGGGAATCACTCGAACTGCTGGCCCGGCGGCTGGGCGCGGCACGCATCGACGCCGAACCGGAGGCCGCTCGGGACATCGTCGACCTGTGTGCCCGGCTGCCACTGGCACTGTCGATCGTCGCGGCGCGTGCTGCCCTGCACCCCGGTTTTCGGCTCGCCGACATCGCCACGGAGCTACGGAAAGACCACGGCAGCCTGGACGCGTTCTCCGGTGGCGACCTGGGCACCGACGTCCGTGCTGTCTTCTCCTGGTCGTACCAGGCCCTCTCCCCTCAGGCGGCCCGCCTCTTCCGCCGACTCGCGCTGCACCCCGGCCCCGACATCACTCGCGCCGCGGCCGCCGCGCTGGTCGGCACACCCCTACGCCAGGCGCACGCTCTACTGACGGAGCTGACCGGAGCGAGCCTGCTCACCGAGCGTGCCCCCGGACGGTTCGTCTTCCACGACCTGCTGCGCACCTACGCCACGGAGCGCATGCGGGCCGAGAGCGGCAAGCCGGTGCGCAGTGCGGCGCTGCTCAGGTTGTACGGTCACTTCCTTTTCACTGTGCACAACGCCGCCGCGGTTCTCGACCGCTTCCGTGAAGCCATGCCGCTGCCGCCGATTCCCGCGGACGCCGCCCCGCTGGAATTCAGTGACCGCGCCCAGGCGGCCGCCTGGCTGCGCACGGAACGGCACGTCCTGCGCGCGATCGTCGGGCAGGCCGCCGCGCACGGCTTCCACACCCACGCCTGGCTCATGGCCGCGGCACTGGACGTCTATTTCAACCGGCTCGGCTACTGGCACGACCTGCTCGAAATCGAAACCACGGCACTGGAGTCGGCCCGGGCAGCCGGCTCGGTGACCGGTCAGGCCTACGCCCTGTGCGGACTGGGGGGCGCGCACTCCCAGCTCAACCATCCGGATCAGGCGCTGCGGCACTTCGAAGAGGCGCTGGAGCTGTTCCGGTCGGTGGGCCACGCGATGGGCCAGGCCCTGACCCGTCGCGGCCTCGCCTATCTGAGCAATCGGACGGATCGCCCTCAGGCGGCGCTCGACCACTACGCGCAGGCCATCGAACTGTACCGGTCCGAGGACAACGTCAGCGGCGAGGCCGGCGTGCTCAACCAGGTCGCGTGGACGTACATCCTGATCGGCGAAGCCGAGACGGCTGTTCAATGCTGCGAGGAGGCCATCGTGCACTGCAAGGAGTTGGGCGACCGCTACGGCGAGGCCTCGACACAGGACACCCTCGGCTACGCCCTGTACCACCTCGCCCGACACCCGGAGGCCATCGCGTGCTTCCAGCGGTCGCAGCGGTTGTTCCACGAGATCGGCGACCGCTATCTCGAATCCGACGTCCTGCGTCACCTGGCCGCCGCCCACCTCGCCGCCGACGAGCGTGACGCCGCGCGCGCCGCCCTGACGGCGGCACTCGCCCTGCTGGAGGAAGGCGACCATGCGGCGGCCGACCAGGTGCGGCGAGAACTGTACGAACTGGACGAACCGGAAACGGGTGTGCCGCCTGCCTGAAGCAGGACGCTCATCACGCCCCGTCGTCCGTCAGAGCCTCTTTGAGGCTGCGCAGAGCGTAATAGACCCGGGACTTCACCGTGCCCTGCGGGACGCCCAGAGCCTGAGCCGCCTGCTGGGTGGTGCGGTCCGCGAAGACCGTCGCCTGGAGCGCCTCACGGTGCGCCGAGGTCAGCGACCTCATGGCGTCCCGTACCACGATCGACGACAGCATCCTTTCGATGACGTCCACCTCGGCGGACATGTCGGCCAGCCAGGACTCGCCGTTGACCTCCGGCGGTCGCGCCATCCGCGTCCGATGCGCATCGATGACGAGGTTGCGGGCGACCCGGAACATCCAGGGCCGTACTGCCATCCCCTCGCTGTCGGCAAGGGCTCTGCTGTTCCAGCAGCGCAGCAGCGTCTCCTGGAGGATGTCCTCCGTACGGTAGGTGTCCCCGCCCAGCATGCGCAGCACGTACGAGTAGAGCGCCGGGCCGTGTTCCAGGTAGAGAGCGCGCAGAGCCCGCTCGTCGGAAGAGGTCGCGCTCGCCGATCCGATGACCGTCACGTTCAAGGTGTGCTCCTGGTGCTCGCGGTGACCCGTCCCGATCCGCAGATCGGATGACCGGGCCTCGTGGAGCCGGAGTCTTGCGACGTGCCGTGCATGTTCGATTGACAGTCGGTCCACGCGATGGACGACGGCGATATACGCCCAGGTCGTGCGCCGTGTTTCGGCTGCTGCCCACGGAAAGGCTCAGGCGAACACCTCCAGCTCGTCCAGGCGTCCGCGGATCCGTCCGGCGAGTGCGGCGTGGGACGGAGCCAACGAGCCCTGACGGCTCAACTGCGTCCACATGTCGAGCAGTTCGCGTCCGTGCACCTCGATCGCCCGCTCGTCGTCGAGCCACTGCCAGGCGGCCGTCGCCCGCACCACGTCCCCGTGCGCCGGCCGGTCCCCGACCCGGCACCGGATCCGGGCGACGGCCAGGGCCAGTACGACAGCTTCGCGGTGTTCGCCGCACAGGTGCGCGACGTAGGCCTCCAGAGCCCGCGCCTCCACGGCGTACGGATCGTCGGCGCCCGCCTCGTCGGTGAGCCTCTGGCGCAGTTCGGACGCGAGGCCGTACGCCTCGTCCAGTCGGCCGGTCCGTGCGAGAGCGCCGATATGGCGGATCTGTTCACCAAGTCCAGCGGGAAGAGCGACAACGGGTACCGGGACAGGAACAGCGGCTCGGTCGAGTACGGGGTCGGCCGCCTGGGCGGCAGCGGCGGCGCGGGCCACGGCGGCGGCGATGACGGCGCCGCCCACCGGGGCGGGACCGGGGGCGGGCTCGGCGACCGGGCGGGGCTCAGGGTCGGTCCCGCACTCTCCCGCGGGCTCGTGTTCCGCTTCGGACTCGCGACCGGGCCCGGACTCGGACTCGGGCTCGGGACCAAGGCCTGCCCCGGACACCTGAGCGGGTTCGGGCGAGGGGTCGGGCCCGGGCTCGGATCCGGCGGTCGGCGGCGGCTCGAGGAGGCGGCTGGAGCCGTCCGGCGCGACCTCCAGGACGAAGTGGCCCTCGTCGGGCCGCTCGGTCACCGTCGCCTCGACGGGGCCGCCCCGTTCGACGGCGTGCCGGTGCAGATGGTCCAGTACGACTTCGTGCACGGACCGGCCCGGTGCGGGGACGAGGGGTTCCCCGTCGATCTCGGCGAGCCCCTCGTGGGAGATGTACACCTCGTGGCGTGCCATGACTGTCCTCCTCATGGGGTCGGTGCGGGCGCGAGGGCTTCGGTGGGAACGGCAGTGGGGAGGGACGTCTGGATGCCGGTGGGGGTGGCCATGCCCGAGGGAATGGCCGCCAGCCCCGAGTACTTGGCGAACTGGGCGCGCACGGCCGCGACATAACCTTGAGCCTCATTGGTCTGCGGCACGCCCTTGGCGGCACGGACGGCGTCCACGCCCACGTCGTAGCCGGCCAGGGCGAGATCCAGGACACTGCCCGTGGCCTCGTTGGCGGCGATCATCTTCCGCGCCTGGTCGGCCAGATCGCACATGTAACGGCCCTGCGCCATGATCGAGTCCTTGGCGTCCGACGCGGAGGTCTTGCCGTTGTCGTCGTCGTCCTTGCCGTACTTGGTGAAGATGTCGGGCGGCAACTGCGAGATGCCCTGTCTGCCGTCCGGTCCGACGAGGGACGCGTTGAAGCCGGACGCCTTCTCGATCTGTGACGCGATGACGATCGGACCGATGTCGGAGCAGAGTTTGCCGGCTTCCTGGATGGGGTCCACCAGGTCCTTGGGGACCGTCGAAGTGTCCAGGTCGCCCCGACCGTCGCCCTGGAAGACGGCGATCACCGCGCTGGCGTCGCCCGGACCGGGAACGTGGTTGTCGCCCCCGCCGCCGAAGATGAGGTGGAACAGCAGGTAGATGGCGATCAGCGGGGCCAGGAGGACACCCAACCCGCAGAAGATGATGACGACGACGGCCCCGCCGGCCAGAGTCGCCGGGAACAGCAGGCAGCCCGCGCCGCCGACGGCGATCGCCGTGTTCCGGACGGCCTTCGATCCGCCTTCTTCCTCGCCCATGGGTGTACGCCTTCTTCCCCTTGCCTTGAACCGCTGTGCCGCATCGAACCGTTGTGCTGTCCAACGGGCTCGGCAGATCGAAACGGGCCCTGGAGCGAATAAGTTCAAACCGGTGGAAACCAGATGATCCAGAACAGTGGACGTACGAGCCAGGGGGGCGGGGCAAGCATGGGCGGATCTTCGGCGGCACCGTCGGGCCGGGGAGGCTGGGTGCGGGGACCGATGGCCACTGCGCCGTCGCACCCGGCCCCCGAGGACGACGCAACCGGTACGGCGGCGGGACCGGCCACAGGGACGACCGTCTCGCCACCCGCCGGCACCACCTCGGTGCGGACCACCGGACCTCGCGTCCCGGCCCGCACCACCGCGCCGGCACACCCCGCCGGCCGGACCGCTTCACGCACGGCGGCTCCGTCGTCCCCGCACCCGTCCCGCCGCCGTGCCGGCGCCCCGTCGTCCGAACCGGCCTGGGGCGAACCCCGCCGGCCCGGACCGGCACGCGGCGGTTCACGCGAAGCGGTCGGCTGGGTCAAGGCGCACGGCGGTGCCGGAGTGACTTCTCTGGCCGAGGTGCTGGGCGGGACGGACGTGGGAGCGCGCTGGCCCGACCCCTCCCGGGGCGAACCACGACGGGTTCTGCTCGTCGCGCGGACGAGCGCACGCGGCCTCACGTCCCTGTCCCAGGCGTTGCGCGCGCTGCACGAAGGACGCGCTCCGCAGGAGATCGAGCTGATCGCCGTGGTCCTCGTCGCCGACGCCCCCGGCCGCCTGCCGCTCGTCCTGCTGCGCCGTATCCGCGTGCTGCGCTCCGCCGCGCGGGTCCTGCGGGTGCCGTGGATCCCGGCGTGGCGCACCGGCCACACCCCGAAGGTCCTGCCCAGGCAGCTCGACCGGCTCGCCGAACTGGTGGGCGGCGAGCTGCACGCCGAGGGAGCCACGCCATGACCCCTGCCCTGTCCGGCGCTCGGTTCCTGGCCGCCACCACTACCTACACCCCGCCCCAAAGCGCGCACACGATCATCGACCTCCTCGCCTGGTGCGCGTCGGCCGCGGGCGTCTTCGGCCTGATGGTCGTCGGTATCAACATGGCCGTCCAGCTCAACCGAGGGGAGCCGGGAGAGGGCGGCACCCACTTCCGCGGAGCCTTCATCGTCGCGCTCGCCTGCCTGGTCGCCTCGACCGCCGGCCCGCTGGTCACAGTCCTCGGCGACCTCTCCCTTCTCGGCGGGCCGTAGGCCCGTCACACCCTTTCCTTCACATAGATCCAGCCTTCTGCCCACCGCTCGTGCGGGCACCTGATTCTCCGGAGATCTCCCATGTCCTCGCTTCTCCTCGAAGCCACTCATTTCCTCGCCGTAGGGCCTTCGCCGGGCACCGGCGGCGGCGTACCCCAGCCGCAGAGCGACGCACCCGCCGAGCTGGAGACCAAGGTCAACACGGTCCTCGGCATCGTCGCCTGGGCGGGTACCGCGGCCGGTGTGCTCGGTGTGCTGGTCACGGGCGCGATGATGGCCGTCTCTCTCAAGCGCGGCGAGAGCTCGGAGCACACCAGCCGCCTCGGCATGGTGCTCGGCGGCTGCGTGCTGGTCTCCACCGCCGGCCCGCTGGTCTCCTTCGTCTTCAACTGAGCCGGCGGCGATCATGATGCGACGCAGACAACGGCAGGCGGAGGAACCCGGGCCGTACTGGAAGCAGCGCAACTGGCAGTTGTCGGCAGGATTCCTAGGTCTCGTCGTGCTGGTCGGAGGGGTCGTCGCGCTGACATCCCCCGGCCACAGCGCGAGTCCGGTGGCGTCCCGGGGCCCGCTGTCCAGCGGCTCCGTGGCGCCGGACGGACGCCCCGAAGGCTGCCGCACCGACGACACCGCGGGAGACGCGCTGCCGACGAAGGCGCCGAAGGACGTCAGCTGGCGCACCCTCGGCATCTCCCGCGTGCCCGTCTCCGTCTCGGCCGGGCCCACCCGGACGGCCGGGCCGGTGCACTGGTGCTACGCGCACACGCCCATCGGTGCCGCCCTGGCCGCCACCGTCATCTCGACCCAGATGAGCGGATCCGGTTGGAAGACGGTCAGCCGACAGCAGGTGGTGGCCGGGAAGGGACGTGATCTGTTCGAGTTCCAGCGCTCGATGATCCAGAGCATCGACAGTGCCGACCAGGCCGGCGGCGCGTCCTTCGGCTCGCACAGCGGCTTCTCGGTCACCTCGTACACGAGCCGGGCGGCGAACGTCAGTCTGCTGATCAGTACCGGTCAGGGCTATGCGACGACCAGCATCCGACTGCGTTGGAACGGCGGGGACTGGAAAGTCGTGCCCGGCGGCGACGGTTCCCTGCACACACCGGTGACCACGCTCCAGGGCAGCTCGAGCGGCTACATCCTGTGGGGGGTGTGAAATGACCTGCGGCTCGACCGGCAATGCGCTCGGTGACCTGATAGTGGGTTTCTTCTCGTTCCTCGCCGATCCCATCGGAACGATCATCCAAATGATCGCGAAGTTGATTCTCGTGGGCGCGGTATCGGTGTTCAGCACGGCTGCGCCCACACTGAAGGACACCACCACGGCGAAGAACGTCAGCGGCCAGACCCAGTGGCTCGTGGTCTACCTCGCGGTGGGATCGCTGCTCTTCTCGGCCGCCCGCATGGCGGTGGAGCGGCGCAGCACCGCGGGAACGACCGCCCTGAAGGGCATACTGCGGGTGATCCTGGTCTCGGGTGCCGCCACCACCATCGTGATGGCCGCTGTCGGTGTCGCGGACGACTATTCCACCTATCTGTACAAAGCGGGCGCACAGGACATGTTGAAAACGGTCGGCGCCTGCTCGTGGGACAACAGCGTCCCGGCCTTCCTGATGCTGATCCTGGCGTTCCTGCTGCTGATCGGCGGGATCATCCACACGGTCCTGATGTACATCCGGCTCGGCGTCCTGATCCTGCTGCTCGGCACTCTGCCGCTGGCCGCCGCCGCGTCGATGACCGACTGGGGCGGCGGCTGGTGGCGCAAGCACATCGGCTGGTTGATCGCCTGGCTGCTGTACAAGCCGGCGGCCGGACTCGTGCTGTACGCGGGTATGCAGATGCTCACGTCGACCGCCGAGGGAAGCAGCGGGGTGGACGAACGCATCGCCGGAATCGGAGTGATGCTGTTGGCCGCGGTCGCACTGCCCGCGCTGCTGAAGCTCGTGGTGCCCGCCACCGCGGCGCTCGGCGGGGCGTCCGCGTACTCCGGAGCCATGCAGTCGGCGGGTGGCGCCCTGGCCACCGGCGCCCGGTCGCTCGGCGGCGGCCTCGGCGGCAGCGCCGGCGGCAGCCACGGCCGACCGGGCCCGAGCGGCGCGTCGGGGAGCTCGGGCGGCACCGGTTCGACCGGTGCGGGTGGTTCGAGCAGTGCGGGTGGTTCGAGCGGCGCCGCGGGAGCATCGGGCGGCGGAAGGACGGGCCCCGGTGGTGCCGGAGGCGCCGACGGGGGCGGGGGCACGGCGGCGGGTGCGGGCCGCGGCGCGGCAGCGGCAGGCGGACGACCGGCCGCCGGTGCGGCGGTCGCGGCGGCGGTGAGCGCGGCGCAGGTCCTCGGCCGAACCGCCTCCGGTGCCCTGGACGGCGCCGACGGCGACCAGGGCCACAACCCCAGCCCCCACCGTTGATCCGGTGACGGCTCGCCGGCGTGTCCGGAGTGCGCCGTCGCCCCCTGAACGGGCCGCCGGGCTCCCGCTCCCCCTGTGGAGCCCGGCGGCCCTCCCCACTTCCCGGCCCCTGCGGCCCCCACCGGTGTGGCGCCGTCACGCCACGCCTCTCGCTCCACGAAGGGAAACGGACACCCATGTCCACGGAAGTCGCCACCCATCCGACCTACGGGAACTGGCGCAGGCCACGGCGGCCGGGGCTCGGGCCGCTCGGGCTCGTCGGTACCTTCGGTGTCTTCGGCGGCCTCGTCGTCACGTTGCTCGCGTCGTTGATATCGCTGTACGCGGCGCTGGTCGTCTTCGTCCCGGTCGTGCTGTTGCTGACGCCGCTGGCCATCCGCACCCAGGACGGGCGCAACGTCTACCAGTTGCTCGCCCTGCGCGTCGGCTGGCGCCGCCGCAGGGCCAGGGGCGCGCATCTGTATGTGTCCGGCCCGCTGTCCGTGCGGCCGGGCGGACGCTTCCGCCCGCCCGGCCTGCTGAACAAGGTCACCGCCACGGAAGGCCGGGACGCGTACGACCGCCCCTTCGGGATCCTGCACCACCCGGGCCGCGACCTGTACACCATCGTGCTGGGCTGTGATCCCGACGGCGGCTCCCTGGTCGACCCGGACCAGATCGACGTCTGGGTGGCTCTCTGGGGCGAGTGGCTGGCACGGCTGGCCCACGAACCCGGGCTGCGCGGTGCCTCCCTGATCGTGGAGACCGCGCCCGACCCCGGCACCGCCCTCGCCAACGAGGTGCTGCCCCGCATCCGGCCCGACGCCCCCGCTGCCGCCCGTGCGGTGATGGAAGAGGTCGTCGAACGCTACCCGACCGCGTCCTCCGAGATGCACACCTACGTCACCCTCACCTACGGCGCGCCCGGCGGCCAGCGGCGCAGGAAGGACGACGTGGTCACCGACCTCGCCGTCCGCGTCCCGGGCCTGCTCAGCGGGCTCGTCGCGGCCGGTGGCGGATCCGCGTACCCCCTGTCGGCAGAGCGCATCGCCGAGGTCGTGCGGGTCGCCTACGACCCGGCGGTGGCCGCCGACGTGCTCCAGGCCCGGGCGCAGCAGGGCGGTACGGGCCTGGAGTGGGAGGACGCCGGACCGGCTGCCGCCGTGGAGACCGTGAACAGTTACCAGCACGACTCCGGGGTGTCACGAACATGGCTGCTGACGCTGGCACCGCGCGGCACCGTCCGCTCGTCGGTGCTCAGGGGCCTGCTGGAGGCGAGTCCCGGCACCCGCCGCAAGCGGGTCGCGCTGGTCTACCGGCCTCTCGATCCCGCCACCTCGGCGCGGATCGTCGAGGCGGACCGACGCGCCGCCCAGTTCATGGCCACGTCGGGCCGGGGCATGGTGCAGGCACGCGCCGCCTCCGAGGTGCGGGCGGCCGAGCAGACCGCGTCGGAGGAGGCCGCGGGTGCCGGGCTCGTGGAGTTCTCGCTGATGCTGACCGTCACCGTGGACGACATCGACCAACTGGCCGACGCGACGGTCGCCGTCCGCAATCTGACCGCGGCGTCCCGGGTGCTGATGCGCCCGGCCGACCGCATGCAGGCGGCGGCGTTCGGCTGCACGCTGCCCGTCGGCATCCTCCCGTGGGAACAGACCCTGGTACCGCACGAGTTGCAGGAGGCGCTGTGAGCCGCCGGAGCGAGGAGAAGAAGGCCGAGCGGGATGACCGGATCGCCGAGGAGAGGGTGTGGCGGGCGGGTCACGGCGCGGCACCGCCGAGCCTGTCGGCCGCGACGCGGGAGACGTCCGGGAAGAAGGGCCGGTCCGGCGGCCAGAAGCCGGCCCGCCCCAGAGAGCTCTACGTCCCACCGCGCGGCTGGTACGGCCCCGGCGGCGGACGTGTCGGCTACATGGATCCGCCGACCATGTGGCGTGCCACCACCGTGCAGGCTTGCGGCATGTGGCCTTTTGCCGCCGGTTCCGGATCTCCGATGACCGGTGTGCCGCTCGGGCAGCACCTCTTCACCGGCGCGACCGTCTGCGGCGACCCGCTGAACTGGTTCACGCGTGCCCGCTACATCTCCAATCCGTCCCTGTTCATGCTCGGCATGCCGGGCCTGGGCAAGTCCACCCTCATCAACCGGATGCTGATCGGACTGAGTGCGACCGGCGTCGTACCCCTGGTGCTCGGCGACCTCAAGCCCGACTACGCCGACACCGTGCGGGCTCTGGGCGGCCAGGTGATCTCCATCGGCCGTGGCCGGGGCGGCATCAACGTGCTCGACCCGGGCGCCATGGGCGCTGCGGCCGCGCGGATCGGCGGCCAGGCGGGCGAGGTCCTGAAGGCCGAGACGCACGGCCGGGTGCTGAACATGGTCGCCGCGTTGATCACCATCGTGCGTGGCCGTCCCATGGACGACCACGAGCAGTCGGTGCTCTCCGCGGTCCTGCACCACCTGCGTGAACGCACCCCCGAAGGCCGTGCGGTGCTGCTCCCCGACCTCCTGCGGGTCCTGACCGAGGGTCCCGAACGGGTGCGCGCGGTCACCCTGGACCGAGGTGACGACGCCCGTTACCGCGACGCCGTGGACCCGCTGCACCGCTCACTGCTGGGCATCCTCGACGGTCCGCTCGGCGACACCTTCGCCTCGGAGACGTCCACCCGCATCCACCCGGACGCACCCGCCGTGTGCATCGACATCTCCGGCATCGGTGAAGCCGACACCCAGTTGACCGCCGCCGCGATGCTCGCCGCCTGGTCCGACGGGCTGGGCACGGTGGCCGCCTCACACGCGCTGGCCGACGCCGGACTCGCGCCGAGACGCTGGTTCTTCACGGTCCTGGACGAGCTATGGCGCCCGTTGCGGGCCGCTTCCGGCATCGTCGACCGCATCGACGCGCTGACCCGTCTCAACCGGTCCCTGGGCCTCGGAGACGCCAAGATCACTCACACCCTCAAGGACGCCGAGGCGCTCGGCACCGACGCCGACCGTGCCAAGGCCCGCGGCTTCGTGGAGCGGGCCGGGATGGTGGTGTGCGCCGGACTGCCCAAGGCGGAGATGGAGGATCTCGGCAAGGTGGTGGGCCTGTCCCGGCGTGAGATCGAACTCGTGTCGTCCTGGTCCTCGCCCCCCGGCTGGGGCGTCTCCGGCGAACACGAGGAGCCGCCCGGCCGCGGCCGTTTCCTCATCAAGGTCGGCGGCCGGCCCGGCATCCCCATCAAGGTGGCCATCACCGACGCCGAACGACGCCTGCACAACACCAACACCCGCTGGACGCCCAATGAGGAGGCCATCGAGCAGTCCGTGGCACACGCCGCCGAGCAGGTGGCGCGAGCCGCCCAGGAGGAACCGCCCCTGCCGGGAAGGTGGACCGCGTGACCGGCAGACCACCCTCGACCGGTGGTATGCACGAGCTCGCCCCCTGGGCGATCCCGGCCGCCGCCGGGACCTTCCTCACCGTGTTCACCGTCGGCTGGGCCGGCGGCACCCTCGGAGCCGGTGTCACCGGCCATGGCTGGGACGCCCCGCCGTTCGCCCTGTCCTCCGCGGCGCGCCTCGCCTCCGGCGGTGCGGACGACCTGTGGCCGGGCGCCTCGCCGACAGCGGTCTACGGTGGCATGCTCGGCCTCCTGGTCCTGATCGCGCTGCCCACGGCGTTCCTCGTACGGCTCCTGCTGGACCGGGCGAGCCGCACCAAGGGCCTGGCCGGCAGGCGCGAGCTGGCGAGTATGTGCCCCAAGGGCATCGAGGCCCGGGCCCGCGAACTGCGCCCCAGCCTCAAGGGCCGGGAGAACGTCCACCCGGACGAGACCGGCAACCTCCTCGGCGACCTCGACCCCGGCGGCCCCGAGTTGCGCAGCAGCTTCGAGGACGTCGAACTCGACCTGATGGCTCCGCGAGCCGGCAAGTCCACGGGCATCGCCGTCCCCCGGGTGCTGCGCGCCCAGGGCGCCGTCCTGCTCACCTCCAACAAGTCCGACGTCTACGCCGTCACCCGCGCCGAACGGGCGAGGTCCGGCCGGGTCTGGACGTTCGACCCGCAGGGCATCGCCCACACCGAACGTGCCATGTGGTGGAACCTGCTCGGTGACTGCCGCACCATCGAGGGCGCCCGCCGACTGGCCGGGCACTTCGTCGCATCCGTCAACGACGACACCGCGAAGAAGGACTTCTGGATATCGGCCGCGCAGAACACCCTCACGGCGCTCTTCCTGGCCGCGGCGCGCGGTGGGGCCCCGGTCACGGATCTGTTGGGCTGGCTGGCCGATCCCGCCGACCGCACCCCGATCGACCTGCTGCGCGACGCCGACCTGGTGGCGATGGCGGAGCAGTTGCAGGGCACGGTGCGCGGCGCCGTGGAGACCAGGGACGGCATCTACGAGACCGCGAGGCAGACCGTGTCCTGCCTGCTCGACCCGGAGATCCTCGCCTGGGTCACGCCTGACCCGCTTCTCCCCGAGTTCCGCCCCGACCGGCACGTCGTCGGCACCGACACCCTTTACCTGTTGTCCAAGGACGGCGGCGGCTCCGCGGCCGGTGTCATCGCGGGCCTCGCGGACGCGACGATGCGAGCGGGCGTGGTGGCCGCCGAACGCATGGGCGGTCGCCTGGACCCACCGCTGACCGCGGTCCTCGACGAGGCCGCCAACGTCTGCCGCATTTCCGATCTGCCCGACCTGTACTCGCACTTCGGGTCCCGCGGCATCAACGTCGTGACTCTGTTGCAGAGCTACCGGCAGGGAGCCCGGGTATGGGGCGAGGTCGGGATGGACGCGCTGTGGAGCGCGGCGACCGTCAAACTGCTCGGTGCGGGCCTGGACGACGCGGACTTCGTGCAGAAGATCTCCACCCTGGTCGGGCAGCACGACGTGAAGACGCCGAGCGTCTCCCGCAGCAGGGACGGGTCGCAGCGCTCGTACTCCTACCGACAGGAGTCGATTCTGCCGCCCGACAAGATCCGTGCCCTGCCCAAGGGCACCGCCCTGCTGCTCGCCACCGGCATCCGGCCGGCGCTGATCCGGCTGCGCCCCTGGTACAAGGAGCCTGGCGCGGCCCTCATCTCGGCGCAGGCGAAGGCGGAGTCGAACGCGATCACCGCACGGGCGGCAGCCCGTCCGACCGGGGGTGCGGCGCCGGCGAGGAGCAGGCGCTGGGAACGGGACGCCATGCCGACGTGACCTCGATCGGCGGCGGTCGGGCGGGATGCCCCGCGCGCCGGGAACAGCGGTCCGGGATCGTACGACGCCGTCCGCTCGGGGTGACCGCCGGCTGGAGCACACGGGCGCGCGGTCACCCGCCTGACGCCGCGGGCCCTCGGCACGGCGTCGGTGAGCAGGTCTCGACCGGTCGAAGCCGCGCGGGACGCCGGGCCGGGGGCCCGCCCGCCGGCCGGGCGCGTCACGACGTGGCCACCGCCGCGGTGCCGAAGGCGACGGTCGAGGACAGGAACCACCCGAAGGACGGGGCGATCAGATGCCGAAGCGTCCACAGCCGTGCCGCCGTGGGGTGCTCTCGTACATAGACCACGGATACGGAACGGCCGATCGGAGGCAGCCCGCACAGCGGCGCGTACGCACCGGGATCGAGGATGAGATCCCGCCCGAAATGGTCGTGGTAGAAGACAAGCCCACCGCGTCGCCGGTCCGCCGGGTCGCGCGCGGTGACGACTCCCGTCACCCGCAGGCCGCGCGTCCACAGCCGTACGGCCGTCAGCAGGGCACGAGTGGCGAGCAGCAGGCATCCGAAACCGAATCCCGTCCCCAGCGCCGGCAGTACCAACTCCATATCCGTCCGTTCTCCTCGTTCCTTCGACGAACCTGACGAACTTGTCCCTCGAAGCGCCGTCTTCACCGCCCGGCACCGGCTCGGGCCCACGGCAGACCACAACGGCGGGTGATTCAACGCGGTTCAGGTCGTCCACGGACCTCTTGAACCAGGCTGCCTCGCAGGCCCGTTGTGTGGGCGAAGCCCTCAAAACGTCGGCTGCGAAGGGATTTTTGGACCGCATGACACGGATCTCGCGCTCGCACGGCCACCGCACAGCGGTGGCCGTCACCCTGCTGTGTGCTCTGACGATGACGACACAGGTGTCCACCGCCCACGCGGCCCCCGATCCGCATACGGCCACCCTCGACGAGGTGCGTCGCCAACTGGACGACCTGTACCACCAGTCCGAGGTGACGACCGAGCAGTACAACGCCGCCGACGAGAAGGCCACCGAGCAGCAGAAGAAGGTCACGGTGTTGAACGGCCGGGTCAGAGCGGCCGAACTGAAGGCAGCGCGCCTGGA
The DNA here is from genome assembly GCF_055584385.1 of Streptomyces sp. NPDC104096. NCBI lineage: Bacteria > Bacillati > Actinomycetota > Actinomycetes > Kitasatosporales > Streptomycetaceae > Streptomyces > Streptomyces sp. NPDC104096. The sequence continues at coordinate 30,404 of NZ_JBVJMD010000026.1, read as the reverse complement.
GTCACTGGTCGGCGCGGCGGCCCGCGCCCAGTACCGCGGTGGCGCGCTCCCCGTCGAGGTGCAGTTCGCGCTCGCCTCCGATCCCGAGCACGCCTTGGAGGACGCGGGACTGGCCCAGCGGGCGCAGCAGGGCACGCAGCAGAAGCTGACCGCGTTGCAGGCCGCCCGCAAGGACCTGCGCGCCCGTACGGACGAGGCCACCGAAGAACTGACGGGCCTGAAGGCGAGCCGCCGTGCCATGGCCAGGAGCCGCGACGAGATCAAGGCGCGCATCGCCGCCGCCCGAGCCCTGGAGTCACGGCTGCAGCAAGCACAACTGCGCCGGCTGGCCGAACTGGAGCGGCAGGACCAGGCCGAGGAGCAGGCCGAATGGGTCGGCACGGGTGTCCTGAACGAGGTCGGCACCAAGGCCGGCGACGCCGGCCGGAAGGCCATCGAGTACGCCACCGAGCAACTCGGCAAGCCCTACGTCTGGGGCGCCGAGGGTCCCGATTCCTTCGACTGCTCCGGTCTGACCTCCCAGGCCTGGCTGCACGCGGGTATCCCCATCCCCCGCACCTCCGAAGAACAGTGGGCCCGGCTGAAGCACGTACCGATCACCCGGATGCGCCCCGGCGACCTCATCATCTACTTCTCCGACGCCAGCCATGTCGCCATCTACATCGGCGAAGGGAAGATCATCCAGGCGCCGCGGCCGGGGCGTTGGGTGTACGTGTCACCAGCGGGATCGATGGAGATCCTGGGAGTGGTGCGGCCTGATGCATGAGGTGCGCCGCACCGACCGCGGGACCCGAAGGTCCCATCGGATGGTTGTCGCCCACGGGGGCGCTCCGGTGGGACAAGGTTCCTGATCGGAGTGTCGGGTCGATGACTGCCGCAGGTCAGCGGCTTCCTCTTGCGCCTCTTCCCTGCCCCCTGCGGTCCCTCACCGCACCCTGTCGACGCAGACCTTGCCTATCGGTGTTCCCCGATGACGCGGTTCTTCTGGTCGCGTCTGTGGTGAGCTGCGGCAAACTGCCATTGGCTGGGCCGGCCACCGGGTTCACCGGGGCCTGGGGCCATTCCTGTTGCCACCCCACTGCGTGAGCCGCGGCATCGGGAGCCAAGGTTGCGTTGTCCCACTGGTCGGGGTTTTCCTGTGCGGGCGTCCCCTCGCCGCGTTGTTGATTCGGCCCCTGCAACCGGGCCATTCCTGCCGCGTCGACCGCGGCCCAGTCGGCTGTCGAGGGCTGCTGCCAGGTGGCGGCCTGCGTGCTGTAGGGAGGCAGTGTCGACACCGATGCGGTGGGAGGCGACTGCGACAGCCAGGCCTGGTCCACCTGCTGCCCCGTCCGCATCATGTACTGGCCGGCCTCCTCGGCCATTCGTCGCTGGGCCTCGTCAGCGGAGATCGGGCCCCCGGCCCCAGAAGTCCGTCCTGCCTCATGGTGGGGTTGTTGCCACCCCACTGCGTGAGCCGCGGCATCGGGGGCCAAGGTTGCGTTGTCCCACTGGTCGGGGTTTTCCTGTGCGGGCGTCCCCTCGCCGCGTTGTTGATTCGGCCCCTGCAACCGGGCCATTCCTGCCGCGTCGACCGCGGCCCAGTCGGCTGTCGAGGGCTGCTGCCAGGTGGCGGCCTGCGTGCTGTAGGGAGGCAGTGTCGACACCGATGCGGTGGGAGGCGACTGCGACAGCCAGGCCTGGTCCACCTGCTGCCCCGTCCGCATCATGTACTGGCCGGCCTCCTCGGCCATTCGTCGCTGGGCCTCGTCAGCGGTGATCGGGCCCCCGGCCCCAGAAGTCCGTCCTGCCTGTCCCTGCCCACTCACGTAGTACGAATACGGATTGTTCGACGCGAAGTTTCGCCGACCTTCATCTGGCATGTGTGCCACCACCTCGTCATCAATGGAGTCGCCACGAAGGCCGGCAACGGTGACCAGCGCTGTTCTCCCCGGTACGCCGCCGCTGCCCGCACGCTCCGCCTGCTGTCTGGCACTTCCCCAACGGAGGGGACCTCCAGATGGTTCAGGTCCTGCAAGCACCGTCGGCCGAGGACGTACGACCTCCTGGTAACCGGACGCGAGCGGAAGGCGGTCAACCGGGACTACTTCAATTCCTAGGTCCGGAAGCCCGCTCTCGCCGGGGCCGGCATCATCGCGCCTCTGGAGGAGAAGGCTCCGGACGGATCACGTGTCCGGGAGCCCTCTCGGGAGCACGGCTTCCACGCCCTGCGTCACCTCTACGCCTCCGAGCAGTTGGAGGCCGGCGGGTCCGTCGTGTCCCTCGCCCGGTGGCGCGGTCACTCGGACTCGGGGTTCACCCTCGGGAAGTACGCGCATTTCCTGCCTCGCGCGGGTGCGCGCGGCAGCGCCGCCATCGACGCGGTCTTCTCGTAGCGCCGTAGCACCGGCGCAGATCCCGGCGGCCGGAGCGGCCGGTACGTCCCGGGGCGGTCGGCACGGCCTCAAAGTCCCAGAGAAGTCCCACAGGTGCCGCCGCACTCCGTCCGACCGGCGTTCCGGCCGGTCGGACGGAGTGCGGCGGCACCGTCGCGTCAGATGTCCCGGAAGATCTCGATCTGCGCCCCGATGGAGTTGAGGCGCTCGGCGAGGTCCTCGTAGCCGCGGTTGATGACGTACACGTTGCGCAGCACGGACGTGCCGTCGGCCGCCATCATGGCCAGCAGGACGACCACCGCGGGCCGCAGCGCGGGCGGGCACATCATCTCGGCGGCACGCCAGCGGGTCGGGCCCTCGACCAGGACCCGGTGCGGGTCGAGGAGCTGGAGGCGGCCGCCCAGCCGGTTCAGGTCCGTCAGGTAGATGGCGCGGTTGTCGTAGACCCAGTCGTGGATCAGGGTCTGGCCCTGCGCGACGGCCGCGATGGCCGCGAAGAACGGCACGTTGTCGATGTTCAGGCCGGGGAACGGCATCGGGTGGATCTTGTCGATCGGCGCCTCCAGCTTGGAGGGCCGGACTGTCAGGTCCACCAGGCGGGTACGGCCGTTGTCCGCGAAGTACTCCGGGGTGCGGTCGTGGTCGAGGCCCATCTCCTCCAGGACCGCCAGCTCGATCTCCAGGAACTCGATGGGGACGCGGCGCACGGTCAGCTCCGACTCCGTCACCACCGCGGCGGCCAGCAGGCTCATCGCCTCGACCGGGTCCTCGGAGGGGGAGTAGTCGACGTCGACGTCGATGTCCGGTACGCCGTGCACGGTGAGCGTGGTGGTGCCGATGCCCTCGACCTTGACGCCCAGCGCCTCCAGGAAGAAGCACAGGTCCTGGACCATGTAGTTGGAGGAGGCGTTGCGGATGACCGTGACGCCGTCGTGCCGGGCCGCGGCCAGCAGCGCGTTCTCGGTCACGGTGTCACCGCGCTCGGTCAGCACGATCGGCCGGTCGGGCCGGACCGTGCGGTCGACCTGCGCGTGGTACTGGCCCTCGGTCGCCGCGATGTCCAGGCCGAACCGGCGCAACGCGATCATGTGCGGCTCGATGGTCCGGGTGCCGAGGTCGCAGCCGCCGGCGTAGGGCAGCTTGAAGCGGTCCATGACGTGCAGCAGCGGACCGAGGAACATGATGATCGAGCGGGTGCGGACGGCGGCCTCGGCGTCGATCGACGCCATCTCCAGCCGGGCCGGCGGCACGATCTCCAGGTCGACGCCGCCGTTGATCCAGCGGGTGCGCACGCCGATCGAGCCGAGCACCTCCAGCAGGCGGTAGACCTCCTCGATGCGGGCGACCCGGCGCAGCACCGTGCGGCCCCGGTTGAGCAGGGTGGCGCACAGCAGCGCCACACACGCGTTCTTGCTCGTCTTGACGTCGATGGCACCGGACAGCCGGCGGCCGCCGACCACCCGCAGATGCATCGGACCCGCGTAGCCCAGAGAGACGATTTCGCTGTCCAGTGCTTCGCCGATCCGGGCAATCATCTCAAGGCTGATGTTCTGGTTGCCGCGTTCGATGCGATTGACGGCGCTCTGACTGGTACTGAGCGCCTCGGCGAGCTGTGCCTGTGACCAGCCACGGTGCTGCCTGGCGTCACGGATGAGCTTGCCGATGCGTACGAGGTAGTCGTCTGCCATGAGGTTGAGGCTATCTCAGATATGAGATGGCACCTTCTGAGGGGGGCCATTCGGGTGATGCGCCGTCACCGGCGCTTGGCGGTACGGGTGCGCCGCCATCCGAAGGGTCCGGGCAAATCGACCGATGTCGTACGACGTCCGGTGCTGCTGTGGGTGTGGTGCGGCCCGTGCTTCCCGCCGGTCGTGATCGACCAGGAGTGGCGGTTGATGTTCAGGCGGACTCCGGGCAGGATCCGGAAGCTCTTGCGGAAGGTGAGGGGCATCGGGGGCCCTCCGTTCGGGTCGGGGGAACGTCCGTCCGTACTGCGCCTACCCCGGTTCGGCCCACTGATGGCCGTACTCCCGTGCCGCCGCTCCGTGGCGGCGCGATTGTCGGCATGGCGGAGCCGGGCCGGGCATGACCATCCAGCCCCCATGTACTAGAGTTATCTCGACATCGAGATATCTGCCGAGGCGCCCCGCTGCCGCCCCACTAGTAAGGGTTACCTAACTTAGCCTCACCTTAGCGGATCGGCCAAGTTGGTGTGGCGGCAGGATCGACGGTGGTACGCGCACATCAATGAAGGAGACTGTCGTGTCGGCGAACAGCTTCGACGCCCGCAGCACGCTGCAGGTGGGCGACGAGTCGTACGAGATCTTCCGGCTGGACAAGGTGGAAGGCTCGGCTCGCCTTCCGTACAGCCTGAAGGTGCTGCTGGAGAACCTGCTCCGCACCGAGGACGGCGCGAACATCACCGCCGACCACATCCGCGCGCTCGGCGACTGGGACTCCCAGGCGCAGCCGTCGCAGGAGATCCAGTTCACGCCGGCCCGCGTGATCATGCAGGACTTCACCGGCGTGCCCTGCGTCGTGGACCTCGCCACCATGCGCGAGGCCGTCAAGGAGCTGGGCGGCGACCCGGCCAAGGTCAACCCGCTCTCCCCGGCCGAGCTGGTCATCGACCACTCCGTCATCGCCGACAAGTTCGGCACGAAGGACGCCTTCGGCCAGAACGTCGAGCTGGAGTACGGCCGCAACAAGGAGCGCTACCAGTTCCTGCGCTGGGGCCAGACCGCCTTCGACGACTTCAAGGTCGTCCCGCCGGGCACCGGCATCGTCCACCAGGTGAACATCGAGCACCTGGCCCGTACCGTCATGGTCCGAGGCGGCCAGGCGTACCCCGACACCCTCGTCGGCACCGACTCGCACACCACCATGGTCAACGGCCTCGGCGTGCTCGGCTGGGGCGTCGGCGGCATCGAGGCCGAGGCCGCGATGCTCGGCCAGCCGGTCTCCATGCTCATCCCGCGCGTCGTCGGCTTCAAGCTGACCGGTGAGCTCACCCCGGGCACGACCGCCACCGACCTCGTGCTGACCATCACCGAGATGCTCCGCAAGCACGGTGTCGTCGGCAAGTTCGTCGAGTTCTACGGCGAGGGCGTGGCCGCCACGTCGCTGGCCAACCGCGCCACCATCGGCAACATGTCGCCGGAGTTCGGCTCCACCGCCGCGATCTTCCCGATCGACGACGAGACCCTGAACTACCTCAAGCTCACCGGCCGCTCCGAGCAGCAGGTCGCGCTCGTCGAGGCGTACGCCAAGGAGCAGGGCCTCTGGCTGGACCCGAAGGCCGAGCCCGACTTCTCCGAGAAGCTGGAGCTGGACCTGTCGACGGTCGTCCCGTCGATCGCCGGCCCGAAGCGCCCGCAGGACCGTATCGTCCTCGCCGACGCCGCCGAGCAGTTCAAGACGGACGTCCGCAACTACGTGGACTCCGTGGACGAGGCGGGCCAGGAGTCCTTCCCGGCCTCCGACGCCCCGGCCGTCGCCCCGAACGGCGCCCCGTCCAACCCGGTCACCGTCACCGCCCCCGACGGCACGACCTACGAGATCGACCACGGCGCGGTCACCGTCGCGGCCATCACCTCCTGCACCAACACCTCGAACCCGTACGTCATGGTCGCCGCCGCGCTCGTCGCGAAGAAGGCCGTGGAGAAGGGCCTGACCCGCAAGCCGTGGGTCAAGACCACCCTCGCCCCGGGCTCCAAGGTCGTCACCGACTACTTCGACAAGGCGGGCCTGACCCCCTACCTCGACAAGGTCGGCTTCAACCTGGTCGGCTACGGCTGCACCACCTGCATCGGCAACTCCGGCCCGCTGCCGGAGGAGGTCTCCAAGGCCGTCAACGACCACGACCTCGCGGTCACCTCGGTCCTCTCCGGCAACCGGAACTTCGAGGGCCGGATCAACCCCGACGTCAAGATGAACTACCTGGCGTCCCCGCCGCTGGTCGTCGCGTACGCCATCGCGGGCTCCATGAAGGTGGACATCACCAAGGACGCCCTGGGCGCCGACCAGGACGGCAACCCGGTCTACCTGACGGACATCTGGCCCTCCGAGGCCGAGGTCAACGACGTCGTGGCGAACGCCATCGGCGAGGACATGTTCAACAAGTCCTACCAGGACGTCTTCGCGGGCGACGCCCAGTGGCAGGCGCTGCCGATCCCGACCGGCAACACCTTCGAGTGGGACGCCGAGTCGACCTACGTGCGCAAGCCCCCGTACTTCGAGGGCATGACGATGGAGACCACCCCGGTCTCCGACATCACCGGCGCCCGCGTCCTCGCCAAGCTCGGCGACTCGGTCACCACCGACCACATCTCCCCGGCCGGTGCCATCAAGGCCGACACCCCGGCCGGCCAGTACCTCACCGAGCACGGCGTCGAGCGTCGTGACTTCAACTCCTACGGCTCCCGCCGAGGCAACCACGAGGTCATGATCCGCGGTACGTTCGCCAACATCCGCCTGCGCAACCAGATCGCGCCGGGCACCGAGGGCGGCTACACCCGCGACTTCACCCAGGCCGACGCGCCGGTGTCGTTCATCTACGACGCCTCCCGCAACTACATCGAGCAGGGCACCCCGCTGGCCATCCTGGCCGGCAAGGAGTACGGCTCCGGCTCGTCCCGCGACTGGGCCGCCAAGGGCACCGCGCTGCTCGGCGTCAAGGCCGTCGTCGCCGAGTCGTACGAGCGCATCCACCGCTCGAACCTCATCGGCATGGGCGTCCTGCCGCTCCAGTTCCCGGAGGGCCAGAACGCCGAGTCCCTCGGCCTGACCGGCGAGGAGACCTTCTCCTTCACCGGCGTCGAGGAGCTGAACAACGGCACCACGCCGCGCACGGTCAAGGTCAGCACCGACACCGGTGTGGAGTTCGACGCGGTCGTCCGCATCGACACCCCCGGTGAGGCGGACTACTACCGCAACGGCGGCATCATGCAGTACGTGCTGCGCAACCTGATCCGCAACTAGGCACCCGCCGAACGGCGAAGGGCCGCATCCCCCGCACCGGGGATGCGGCCCTTCGCCGTGTCCGGCCTTCGCATCCGGCCCTCGGCCGCCCGGCCGGGTCATCGCCGGTCCTCAGGGTGAACACAGGGTTCCCCCAGCGGACCGGGACAGGATCGGTACATGACTGGCACCTCTGGGCTCCGAAGCGGCCGCGTCCGTGCGCGGACCGTCGCCGACGAGCCCCCGTTCGACCTGCCCGGCCCCATGTCCGGGCGCCGGCCATGCCGTTCACCCGGCCGGCTGCCGGGCCGTCTGTCCGGCAGGCCGTCCGGCCGCCGCTCCCTCCGGACGCGGCTGCTCCTCCTCGTCGGCGTCACGCTCGCCGCCGTGTGCGCCGCGATGGCACTCACCACCGTCCTGGTCCAACGCGCCTATCTGCTGGGGGACCTCGACGACCGGGTCACCGACGCCGCCGAGCACAGCCTGGGCGGGGCCGCGCTCCACCCGGACCTCGACCGGGACCTGACGTTCCTCGGCGAGCGCGGGCACCCGGCCGGGATGCTCGCCGCCCGGCTCGACGACCACGGCCGCGTGCTGGCCGCCGCGCTGGTGGACGAGGACGCGCCGCCACGGAACCTCACCGACGCCCAGAGCGCGGCCCTGGCGCACCTCGCGGCCGACGGCTCGCCGCACACCCGCAGCGTGCCCGGCCTCGGCACCTACCGGGTCACCGCACTGGAGGCGGACGGCGTCCGGGTCCTCGCCGGACTGCCGATGGACGACGTCCAGGACCTGATCAGCCGGCTGGTGCGGGTGGAGGGCGGCGTCGCCGTGGCCGGACTCACCGCCGCGGGCTGCGTCTGCGCCGTGGTCGTACGACGCCAACTGCGCCCCCTCGGCCGGGTCGCCGCCACCGCCGTCGCCGTCTCCCACGCCCCGCTGGGCCGGGGTGGGGGCACCGCCCTCACCCGGGTGCCGGAGCGGGACACCGACCCGGGCAGCGAGGCCGGCCAGGTCGGGGCCGCCCTCAACCGCATGATCGACCACGTGGAGTCCTCGCTCGCCGAACGCCGGCGCAGCGAGGAGCGGGTACGCCACAGCGAGGAGCGGGTACGCCACAGCGAGGAGCGGATGCGCCGCTTCCTCGCCGACGTCAGCCATGAACTGCGCACCCCGCTCGCCTCCATCGCCGGATACGCGGAGCTGATGAACCGCGGTACCGGCCAGGGCGAGCCGCTGCTGGCCTGGCGCCGGGTCTCCGCCGAGTCGGCCCGGATGACGGGCCTGGTCGAGAACCTGCTGCTGCTCGCCCGGCTCGACGAGGGCCGTCCGCTCCAGTCCGCCGAGGTGGACCTGGCCTCGCTGGTCGCCGAGGCGGTGTGGGACGCGCGGGCCGCGGGCGACGGCCACGACTGGCGGCTGGACCTGCGCCTCGGCACACCGTCCGTGGTGGCCGGCGACGAGGCGCGGCTGCGCCAGGTGGTGTCCAACCTGCTGGCCAACGCGCGGACCCACACCCCGGCGGGTACGACGGTCGTCGTCACCGTGGAGGCCACCGCGGGGGACCACGGCGCGAACTGCGTCGTCCGGGTCCGCGACGACGGGCCCGGTATCCCGTCCGAGCTGCTCCCCACGGTCTTCGAGCGGTTCACCCGGGGCGACGCCTCCCGCAGCCGGGCGGCCGGCACGGCGGGCGGCTCCGGTCTCGGCCTCGCCGTCGCCGCGGCGATCACGACCGCGCACGGGGGCTGCATCGACGCGCACAGCGAGCCGGGCCGCACGGAGTTCACCGTCGAACTGCCGCTCGCGGCCGACGCCGTGACCGGCATTGCGGGCGGTGACGCCGAGGACGTCGTACGACCGGACGGTGGCCGCCGGGTCGACCACCGCGCCGGCCAGGTGGTACGGACCGACGGATGACCGCGTCGCCATGAGACCCGGTCCGCTCACCGGCCGACCGCTTCAGCCGTTCAGCCAGTCCATCGGTATCGCCTCGCGCACCGCGTCCAGGGTCTCCACCGTCCGGGCCCGGACGTCGACGAAGCAGCCGTCCACCTCGCGCAACAGGACATCGGGACCGCTGAACCAGCGCAGTTCCCTTCCCACGCGGGGCAGTTCCCGGAAGCGGTCCACCTGGCCGAGATCCTCGGCGTCCAGTTCGGCGTGGTCGGTGAGCCCGTCGTCCAGTTGCACCAGTTCGGACATGACCATCGAGACGCACGCCGAGGACAGGCTCGGCTCCCACGGCTCCCAGCGCTCCTGGGACTTGTCGGCGAGGTCCAACCGCATCACGGTCGCGGGGTCGTCCCGCTCCAGGTCCGTCAGGAGCACTCCCCAGAAGGCTGCCCCCTGGTTCTCCGCCTGGTACACCAGCGCCCCGTCGTGCACGTACAGGGCGTCGGGGCCGAGCAGCGTGTCGTGATTGCTCGTCAGGTCGGTCCGCCGCCCGAACAGCAGATACGCCTCGCGCAGCGCCGTGGGCAGCGGTGTCCCCAGCCGCTGTTCCGCCGCCGCCAGTTCCTCCGCCGTGTACCCGTCGCCGGGCTGGAGGGGCCGTCCCCAGTAGGCGGCGAACCCCCGCAGGAACTCCCGGGCCAGGCTCCGGTCCCGCAGAGCCCCGGTCAGCCCCTCGTGCATGTCGAAGACCTCGTTCATGCCTGCACGGTACGGCGGCCCACTGACAATCCCGGCGCCGCCCGTTTACAACTCCGGCGTCCGGCGCTACCTTCCGCACCAGAGGGGTGGGAGCGCTCCCATCCGGTGGACCGGAACCCGCCCGGAAGCGCTCCCGCCCCCTGCCGCCCGCGTACCGGCACCTTCGGTACGTACGCACGTCCGTACGCACGTTCCTCACGACCGTCGAGCGAAGGGACGTTCCCCCGTCATGTCGGCTGACATGTCTATGACATTAGCGAACGAGTCATCGCCCGCGCCCCCGCGACGGTCGCGGCCCCGCCCGGCCTCCCGCGGCGCCCTGTTCCTCGTCCTCCTGGCCTTGCTCACCACCGTCCCCGCCCTCGGCCTGATCCTCACGGCCGGCAGCCCGGCGGAAGCCCACGGCACCCCGATGAAGCCCGGCAGCCGCACCTTCCTGTGCTGGCAGGACGGGCTCACCGACACCGGGGAGATCAAGCCGGTCAACCCGGCCTGCAAGGCCGCTCAGCAGGTCAGCGGCACCACCCCGTTCTACAACTGGTTCTCCGTGCTGCGCTCGGACGGCGCGGGCCGCACCCGCGGCTTCGTGCCCGACGGCTCGCTGTGCAGCGGCGGCAACCCCAACTTCACGGGCTTCGACCTGCCGCGCGGCGACTGGCCGCTGACCCACCTCACCTCGGGCGCGACCGTCGACTTCTCGTACAACGCCTGGGCCGCGCACCCCGGTTGGTTCTACGTCTACATCACCAAGGACGGCTTCGACCCGACCAAGACCCTCACCTGGAACGACATGGAGGCCCAGCCCTTCCTCACCGTCGACCACCCGCCGCTCAACGGCACCCCCGGCACGGTCGAGGCCAACTACTCCTGGTCGGGCAAGCTTCCCGCGGGCAAGTCGGGACGGCACATCGTCTACATGGTCTGGCAGCGCTCGGACAGCGCGGAGACCTTCTACTCCTGCTCCGACGTCGTCTTCGACGGCGGCAACGGCGAGGTGACCGGCATCCACGACCCGGGCAACCCGACCGACCCGGTCCCGGGCACCTGCACCGCCACCCGTCGGACCACCAACAGCTGGAACGGCGGCTACCAGTCCGAGGTGACCGTCACCAACTCGGGCGACGTCCCGATGCTGGGCTGGATGGTCGACTGGACCCTGCCGAGCGGCCAGTCGGTGGCCAGCCTCTGGAACGGCAACGCCACCTACAGCGGGCAGGACGTGATGGTGCACAACGCCGACTGGAACGGCTCACTGAGTCCGGGCCGGAGCACGACGTTCGGATACGTCGTCTCCGGCTCCGGCGGGGACAGCGCGGCGGCTCTGCCCTGTCAGGTGGGCTGAGCCGCCGCTCTGGGCGGACCCGTGGGGCCGAGCCGGTGCCCTCCGGGTCCGCGGGCCGGTCGGTCCGAAGGGGGGCGGTGCGACCGGGCGGAACATGGCTTGGGGGATCCATGGTGCGACAACGTTGTCTTGTGATCTGCGTATGACTCTACCGCCACAGTGGACAACGATGTCAAGAGGCGGCGACATCATTCCGGGCGGCCGTGCTCCGCCCGGGTGAGCACGCGGCGAGCCCGTACGGGGACGCGCCCTTCCGCGGTACCGCCGGCGCACGCTACTGTCCCTGCGGCTTGTGCGACCCGTGGTGCGCGACCCGTCCGGAGGAGGAGGGGCCGCGTCATGCGTTTCCGTCCCGTGTCACTGTCGCTGTTACTGGCCGCCGCGCTCGCGGTCGGCGGCAGCACCCCCGCTCTCGCGGCGACCGCCGCGAGTGCCGTGCCACCGCCCGTCCTGGTCGACGACCCGACCCCGTACGTCGATCCGCTCATCGGCACCAAGAACGGAGGCGACGTCTTCCCCGGCGCCGTCACGCCGTTCGGCATGTTCTCCTTCAGCCCCGAGAACACGCGGGGCGACGCCACCCGGACCGCGGCGCCCGGCGGCTACCAGTACGACGCCACCCGCATCCGCGGCTTCAGCCTCACCCACATGTCGGGCACCGGCTGCGCGGGCGGCAGCGGCGACATCCCGTTCTTCCCGTACGCGGGCGAGGTCACCTCGTCCCCGGCGAGCGACACCAAGGACGCGGTGTACGCGGCCGACTTCGGTCACGCCGACGAGACGGCCGGACCCGGCCACTACCGGGTGGGCCTCGCCTCCGGCGTCACCGCCGACCTCACCGCGACCGCCCGTACCGGCTCGGCCCGCTTCGACTTCCCCGCCGACAAGCCGGCCTCGCTGCTGGTGCGCACCGCCAACTCCGAGGTGGGCTCCACCGATTCGACGGTCGTGATCGACCCAGCGGCCCGTACCGTCTCCGGCTCGGTGACCTCGGGGAACTTCTGCGGCTACCTCGACCCGGAGGGCCGACGGGCCTACTACACCCTCTACTTCACCGCCCACTTCGACCGCGCGTTCAAGGCGACCGGCACCTGGCAGGACGACCGGCTCAGCCCGGGATCCACCTCGGCGAGCGGAGGCACCGGCGGCTTCTCCGCCAACGGACGGCCGGTCGCCGGCAAGGGAGCCGGCGGTTATGTCGAGTTCGCGCCCGGCACCGGCCCGGTGAACGTCAAGGTCGGCATCTCCTACGTCAGCCGCGCGGGCGCCGAGGCCAACCTCAGGGCCGAGAACCCGCCGGGCCGCTCCTTCGACGCGGTGCGCGGGGCGGCCGAACGGGCCTGGCGGGACCGTCTGTCCGCGATCCGGGTGGGCGGCGGCACGGACGCGGAGCGCACCACCTTCTACACCGCGCTCTACCACGCGCTGCTGCACCCGAACGTGATCAGTGACGCCGACCGCCGCTACCGGGGCGCAGACGACAAGGTGCACCGGGTCGGCGGCGGCCACCGGGCGCAGTACGGCACCTTCTCCGGCTGGGACGTCTACCGCTCCCAGGTCCAGCTCCTCACCCTGCTCGATCCGCGCACCGGATCGGACGTCGCGCAGTCGCTGTACGAACTGGCCCGGCAGAACGGGGGAGTCTGGGACCGCTGGCTGCACGGCGCGAGCGGCACCCATGTCATGAACGGCGACCCGTCGCCCATCGCGCTGGCCGGGATCCGGGCCTTCGGCGGCACGGACTTCGATCTGCGCGGCGCGCTGGCCTCGCTGGTGAAGGCGGCCACGGTCCCGACCGAGCAGGACCTGTCGGCGGCCGGCAAGCCGGTGCTGTCGGCCGGGCAGCGCCCGTCCCTCGACAAGTACCTGGACCTGCACTACATGCCGTCGGTCTCCAACGCCTGGGGCGGCGCGGCCGAGACCCTGGAGATGTCCGGCGCCGACTTCGCGCTCTCCCAACTCGCCTCGGCCGCACACCAGAAGGACACCCGGACCGCCTTCGCCCGCCGCGCCCAGTGGTGGCAGAACAACTTCAACCTCGCCGCCGACCCCGGCGGCGGCTACATCGCCAACCGCAAGGCCGACGGGAGCTGGGTCACCGGCTTCACCCCGGCCACCGGCAACGGTTTCGTCGAGGGCACGGCGGCGCAGTACACCTGGATGGTCCAGCACGACCCGGCCGGGCTGTTCGCCGCGATGGGCGGCCGCGACAAGGCGCTCGCCCGGCTCGACACCTTCTTCCACGACGCCGACGGCGGCTGGGCGTTCACCGGCAGCGGCGGCGAGAAGTCCGAGCTGGACAACGAGCCGTCGACCAACGTGCCCTACCTGTACGACTACGCGGGCGCCCCCTACAAGGCCCAGGAGACGGTTCGCGCGGCGATGAACCGGCTGTGGTCGACCCAGCCCGGCGGCATCCCCGGCAACGACGACCTCGGCGCCATGTCGTCCTGGTACGTCTTCTCCGCCCTCGGCATGTACCCGCAGGTCCCGTCCCGGGCCGAACTCGTCCTCGCCTCACCGCTGTTCGAGCGCATCGAGATCAGCAGACCGCACGGCGGCGACATCTCGATCCGGGCGAAGGGCGCGGCGGCGGACGCGCCGTACATCAGATCCCTGAAGGTCGACGGCCGCAGCACCCGACGGCCCTGGCTGCCCGCCTCGCTGGTGCGGGACGGCGGCCGTCTGGACTACACGCTCTCCACCACCCCCGACCGCACCTGGGGCAGCGATCCGGCCGACGCCCCGCCCTCCTTCCGGACCGGCGAACAGCCCTACCAGATCGGGGTCGGACCCACCACGGCGACGCTCACGCCCGGCGGCAGCGCCGAGTTGAGCATCCGGGCGCTGGCGCTGAACGGCGGCACCGGTCCTCAGGTGCGCTACCGGGTCGAGACGCCCGCCGGGGTCACGGCGACCCCTGCCGAGGGCACGGTGACCGACGGCTCCCAGGGCATCACGCTCACCGCCGACGCCGCCGCGCACCAGGGCTTCTACGACGTGCGGGTCACCGTGACCTCGGGCGACACCTCCTACCGCCAGCCGGTGGCGCTGACGGTCGCCGCCCCCGGCACGCTCCTCGCCGCGTACAACAACACCGGTGTCTCGGACGACGTCGGCGACCACGACGAGGCGGACTACGACGGTGGCGGCTGGAGCTACTCGCGCCAGGCCCTGGCCGCCGCCGGTCTCACCCCGGGCGCGCCGGGCACGGTGAACGGACTCGCCTTCACCTGGCCCGACTCGCCGAGCGCCCGTCCGGACAACGTCTCGGCGGCCGGACAGACCATCGAACTGGACCGGCCCGCGGGGGCGTTGTCCTTCATCGGCAGCGCCGTCAACGGCAACCAGCGGACCAGGGCGACCGTGACGTACACCGACGGCGGCACCGACACCGTCGACCTGTCCTTCACCGACTGGACGGCCGGCGGCGGCGGAGGCACCGTCCAGTACGGCAACACGGTCGTGGCCAGGACCGCCTACCGCAATGTGGCGGGCGCGGACCGGGATCCGGTGGTGACCTACGTCTTCGCCACCGAGCCGTTCACGGCCCCGGCCGGCAAGGCCGTCGCCTCGGTCCGGCTCCCGGAGGACACCGATCTGCACGTCTTCACCGTCGCCGTCGGCTGACGACGCCGAAAAGCCGAAAAGATGTGCCCTCGCCCGTTCCGCTGGCGGGGGCACATCGCCGCGTGCAAGCATCCCCGAATGGGGAAACGGCCGCTGTTGCCCGAGGAGTTCCGGGCCGAAGCGCGTACGGCCTTCGCGTTCCTGGTGGACGGCGAGGGCTTCTGTCCTGCGGAGGACATCGAGGGGGGCTTGCGCTACCGGCGCGCGGACCTGATGGTCCGCGTCTGGTTCCTGGGCGGCGCCGAGTCCGAGGTGCTGACCAGGCTGATACCGGTGGCGCCGGACGGCACCAGAGGGACCGGAGCCTGGCTGGACGACCTGTACGCGGCGGCCGAGTGCGGCCCGTCCCGGGACGTCCCGGTCTTCGCGACGACCCGCAGAGCCGTGGTCCGACGGGTCCAACAGCACGCGGACGCGCTGCGCAGACTGCTGCCCAGACTGCCCCGGCAGCCCGTCGCGCCCTGAGCGGCGCCCTGGACCGCGTACACGAGAGGGGCGGGCCCGTCACCGGACCCGCCCCTCACCGGTACCGCGTCAGACCGTCACGCCAGCAGTTCCACCTCCGCCAGCGTCGACTCGCCGTCCAGGACCAGCCGGTAGTGCGCGTACGAGCCCGGTGACCCGACCGAGAAGGCGCGGGTCTGCCGGTCCCAGGCGAACGACTCGCCGGTGCGCCGGTCCAGGGTCTTCCAGGTGGTGCCGTCCTTCGAGCCCTGAAGGGTCCAGCCCGTGGGGGCCTTCGTGCGGTCGGCGGACGAGGTGAGCGTGTACTGGACGCCCTTGGCGCCCGCGTCGACGGGCAGGTCCACCGAGGTCACCGTCGCGTCGGTCGCCGAGGTGTTGTCGAACAGGGCGCCACCGCCCTTCAGGACGTCCGCCCGCGGGGTGGGCACCCGGTCGTCCCGGGTGATCGACACGGGCCCCGCGTTCTTGCCGCTGCCCCAGGATGACGGCTTCGGTCCCATGGCGAAGTCCAGCGTCCCGCCCTTGGCGAGCAGCGTGTGGGGGAGCGAAGTCGACGGCCAGGTGCGGCCGTTCACCTTCAAGCCTTGAACGTAGACGTTTCGGCTGCTGTTCCGGGGCGCCCTGACGACCAGGTCCTTGCCGTTCTCCAGGTGGACGGTCGCCTTGGTGAACAGCGGTGAGCCGACGGCGTATTCGCCGCTGCCCATCACCAGCGGGTAGAAGCCGAGCGCGGAGAACAGGTACCAGGCCGACTGCTCGCCGTTGTCCTCGTCGCCGTGGTAGCCCTGGCCGATCGAGCTGCCGGTGTACAGGCGGGACAGGACCTCGCGGACGTTCTTCTGCGTCTTCCAGGGCCGGCCCGCCGCGTCGTACATGTAGGTGACGTGGTGCGCCACCTGGTTGGAGTGCCCGTACATGCCCATCCGCACGTCCCGGGCCTCGGTCATCTCGTGGATGACGCCGCCGTAGGAGCCCACGATGTCCGGCGAGGCGGTCTCGGCGGTGGCGAAGTAGGTGTCGAGCTTCTCGGCGAGGCCGGAGCGGCCGCCGTAGAGGTTGGCCAGGCCCCGGCTGTCCTGCGGGGCGGTGAAGGCGTAGCCCCAGCCGTTGGTCTCGGTGTAGTCGTAGCCCCAGACCCGCGGGTCGTACTGCGCCGACGCCACGCGCCAGTCGCCCTTGGCGTTCCGGCCCTGGAAGAACCCGGCCTGCGGGTCGAAGAGGTTCACGTAGTCCCGGGCGCGGTTGAGGAAGTAGGCCGACTCCTCCTTGTAGCGCTTCTCGCCGGTCTTGCGGTACAGGGCCTGCCCCATCTCGGCGATGCCGTAGTCGTTGAGGTAGCCCTCCAGTGCCCAGGACAGGCCCTCGTGGGTGTCGGTGCTGGTGTAGCCGAGGAAGGGGGAGGTGGCCATGCCCTTGCGGCCCACGCCCGAGGCCGGCGGTACGACCGTCGCGTTCTTCACGGCGGCCTCGTACGCCGCCTTCGCGTCGAAGCCGACGCCCTTGACGTACGCGTCCGCGAACGCGACGTCGGAGGACGTGCCGGTCATCAGGTCCGCGTAGCCGGGCGAGGACCAGCGCGAGGTCCAGCCGCCGTCCTTGTACTGCTGCACGAACCCGTCCACCATTTCTCCGGCCTGACGCGGCGTCAGCAGCGAGTAGGCGGGCCAGGTGGTGCGATAGGTGTCCCAGAAGCCGTTGTTGATGTACACCTTGCCGTCGACGATCTTCGCGCCGGTATGCGTGGGGGTGTCGGCGGAGGGCATCGGCGAGAACGGCGAGGCGTACCGGTAGGTGGAACCGACCTTCTCGAAGCCGGAGTTGGGGTACAGGTACAGCCGGTACAGGCTGGAGTAGAGGGTGGTCAGCTGGTCCGGCGTGGCGCCCTCGACCTCGACCTTGCCGAGCAGCCTGTCCCACTGGCCGCGGGCCCGGTTGCGCACCGTGTCGAAGGAGGTGCCGTCGGGGATCTCCTGGCGCAGGTTGTCCTTGGCCTGGTCGAGGCCGATGAGGGAGGTGGCCAGGCGCAGGGTGACGGTGCGGTCGGCGCCCGCGTCGAACCGCAGATAGCCCTTGACCCCGCTGGAGGACCCGTCCTCGACCGGCTTGTCGAAGACGCCGTAGACGAACAGCCGGGTCGCGCCGGTCGACAGCCCGGACTTCACGTCGGAGTAGCCGCTGAAGGTGCCGGTGGCCGGGTCGAGGGTGAGCCCCGCCTGCTCGGTGACGTTGTCGAAGAGGACGCTCGCGTCGTCGCCGGGGTAGGTGAAGCGCAGGACCGCCGCGTGGTCGGTCGGCGCCATCTCCGCCTTCAGCCCGTTCTCGAACCGCACCCCGTAGTAGTACGGCCGCGCGGTCTCGTTCTCGTGCCGGAAGGCCAGTTGGCGGGCCGTGCGGCCGGTGTCCGGGGTGCCGGCGGCGGCCGAGGGCATCACCTGGAAGGTCTGCCGGTCGCCCATCCAGGGGCTGGGCTCGTGGCTCGCGCTGAACGCCTGGATCGTCGGGAGGTTGTCGGCGTTGTTCGCACGTGCGTAGTCGTACAGCCAGCTCAGCGAGGACGCGTTGGTCACCGGCGTCCAGAAGTTGAAGCCGTGCGGCACGGCCGTCGCGGGGAAGGTGTTGCCGCGGGAGAAGGAGCCGCTGGAGTTGGTGCCGCGGGTGGTGAGCGCGTAGTCCGCCAGATGGGCCTTCGGCTTCTGCGGTGCCGCGGTGCGGATCTTCACGTCGTCGAGCCAGCCGCGGAACTTCGCCGGGCCGGCCGGGGAGTCGTACGCCACCAGGATCCGGTCGACGGTCTTGCCTGCCGCGACCGATCCGATCCGCGCGACGACGTCGTTCCACTGGTTGACGTAGAGCACCTTGGCGTCGCCCTGCCCCTGGGGGGTGAGCGCGAAGCCGTGCTGGTCGGTGGCGCCCAGCCCGCTGAGGTAGGTGCCGTCGGTGAAGGCCAGGTCCACGGCGACGTGGGTGGCGTCGTAGTCGCGGTCGCCGTCCGCCATGGACGGGAAGATCCGGTAGGCCAGCTCGGTGTCACGGCCGACGGCCACGTTCACGTCGAAGAGCTTGTTGTACGAGTACGCGCGTCCCGCCGCCGTGTGCCGCCCGGCGTAGCGCAGGGCCCGGGTGCCGGTGTACCCGGCGGCCGCCTTGGCGGTGGGCGAGCCGCTCGGGCCCCGGTCCACCAGCGAGAGCATCGCGGGCGGGACGGGCCCGTCGCCGCCGCCGGTGGAGAACTGCACGTCGGCGAGCTGGACGATGCCGGAGGCGCCGTTGTTGCGGGTGACCTCCAGCCGGAAGTGCCGGTAACCTGCGGCCGGTTCGGCGAGGTCGTAGGACTTGGTCTGGAACCGTTCGGCGAAGCTCTCGCCGGAGCGGGTGTCGAGGGTCGTCCACCGGGTGCCGTCGGCCGACCCCTTCAGGGTCCAGTCCCGCGGGTCGCGTTCGGCGTAGTCGTTGGCCGAGGTGAGGGCGTACGTCACGAGGGCCAGCGGCTTGTCGAGGTCGAACTCGACCCAGCCGGTCGGCTCGAAGGCCAGCCACTTGGTGCCCGGGTCACCGTCGACGAGGTTCTCCTTCACCTCGCCGCTGCCGGTGTTCTCGGCGCTCGCCCGTAGGTCGGTGACGTGGTCGGTGGCGTTGCCCGGGATGCCGGTGCTGTAGCCGCCGTCGACGCCCGAGGCCCGGTCGCTGCCGTCGGCGGCCGTGTCGACGGTGCTGAGCCAGTCCGGGGCCGGGTCGCCCGCTTCGAACGAGGAGCTGAACTCCCGGTCCGCCGCCGTGGTCGCGGGCTGCGCGACCGCGGCTCCCTGTGCACCCACCGTCATGACCAAGGCGGCTGTCAAGGCGACCGCCGTACCCCATCCGTGCCGAGTTCTGTGCCGCATCCGAGGGAGTCCTCCCTGCACTGGACAACGTTGTCAACTATCAGGCGCAGGGACCAGTAGTGGGTCAAGTGGCCCTTGGTGTCAAGGGTGTTGACCGCGGCATTCGGGGCCTATGTAGCGGATTTTTCCGGCAAGGCGCGCACAGGCGGCTCATATTTCCGGGAGGTCTCAACTCGGAAAAGACCGATGACCAACGTTGCATTCGATCTTGCCCTGTTGGCGGGAAGTGGACTATACCTGTCGGCGATTCGAGGAACTGCACGCCCTGTACGACCCTGCTTGACCTGACCGCGGTGCCGGGAGGATCCGGTTCACCGCCTGAGTCCTGTGAGAAGGCGAGGACTTGAGCATGGGATCCACTTCCGCAGAGAACCACGGTTCCGAAGGTGTGGGCCGTCGCGCCCTGATTCAGCGGTCGGCCGCGCTCGGCCTGATCTCCGTACCGACGATGAGCTTCCTGTCCGCCTGCGCCAGCGGTGGCGGGAGTGACGACTCCACGAAGGACGCCAACAAGGGGAAGACCAGCAAGGACAATCCCTTCGGCGTGGAGAAGGGCAGCAAGCTCGACGTCGTCATCTTCAAGGGCGGCTACGGCGACGACTACGCCAAGGCGTGGGAGGCGACCTTCCAGAAGACGGCCGGCGTCACCTCGACCCACACCGGCACCCAGGAGATCAGCGGCAAGCTCCAGCCCCGCTTCAACGCGGGCAACCCGCCGGACATCGTCGACGACTCCGGCGCCCAGCAGATCAAGGTCGACGTCCTGTACAAGAACGACCAACTGCTCGACCTCGCCGAGGTCCTGGACGCGCCGTCGGTCGACGACCCTTCCAAGAAGGTCCGCGACACCCTGATCCCCGGCACCACCGACCCGGGCCTGCAGGAGGGCAAGGTCGTCGCCCTCAACTACATCTACACGGTGTGGGGCCTGTGGTACTCCGGCAAGCTCTTCAAGGAGAAGGGCTGGACCGAGCCCAAGACCTGGGACGACTTCCTCGCCATCTGCAAGGACGCGAAGTCCCAGGGCATCGGCGGTCTCGCGCACCAGGGCAAGTACCCGTACTACATCAATGTCGCCATCATGGACATGATCGCCAAGAAGGGCGGTCTGGACGCCATGAAGGCGATCGACAACCTCGACCCGAAGGCGTTCGTCGGCTCCGACGCCGCACAGGCCGGCGTCGAGGCGATCTACGAGATCGTCGAGAAGGGCTATCTGATGCCCGGCACGAACGGTCTGACCCACACCGAGTCGCAGACCCGCTGGAACCAGTACAAGGCCGCCTTCATCACCTGCGGTTCCTGGCTGGAGAACGAGCAGCTGAAGCAGACCCCGGACGACTTCGACATGAAGTTCATGCCGATGCCGCTGCTGCCCGGCAGCGCGATGCCGTTCGAGGCGATCCGGGCCGGCTCCGGCGAGCCGTTCATCATCCCCAAGAAGGCCAAGAACCTGCCCGCCGCGAAGGAGTTCATGCGGCGGATGCTGTCCAAGGAGTGGTCGACCTCGTTCGCCAAGGAGGCCAACTCGCTGACCATCCTCAAGGACGGCGTCGACTCCGCCGTCCAGCTCCGGCCGGGCACCCAGTCCACGGTCGAGGCGTCCAAGGCGGCCGGTGACAACACCTTCCGGTTCCTGTACACCGAGTGGTACAGCGAGATGGGCGCGTCCATCGAGGCGGCCTCCAACGAGCTCATGTCCAAGCGCATCCAGCCCAAGGAGTGGCTGAAGCGGGCGCAGGCGGCGGTCGACAAGGCGGCCAAGGACCCGGCGTCCAAGAAGAACCACCGCGACTGACCGCGCTCGACGAGGCGGAACCCGGGCCGGAAACCGCTCCGGCCCGGGGGAAGGACACCAGGGGCAGGAACGCCATGCGCAAAGGGCAGTACAGGTTCGTCGCGGGATTTCTCCTCGTTCCCGTGGCGCTTTATCTGATCTTCGTCATCTGGCCGTACATCCAGACGTTCGGCTATTCGCTGACGAACTGGAAGGGACAGTCGCAGACCTTCGACTTCGTGGGCCTGGACAACTACAAGACCCTCTTCCAGGACGACGTCTTCCTGAAGGCCATCTGGCACAACATCCAGTTCCTGGTGTTCATCCCGGTGATCACCATTCTGCTGTCGATCTTCTTCGCCTTCATGGTGAACGTGGGCGGACGCAGTCGTGCCGGCGGCGTCAGCGGGGTCGCCGGGTCGTCGTTCTACAAAATCGTCTACTTCTTCCCGCAGGTGCTGTCGCTCGCGATTCTCGCGGTGCTCTTCAACGCGGTGTACCGCAGCGACGGCGGCGGCATGCTCAACGGACTGCTCATCAAACTGGGACTGGTCGACCCCGACAGCCCGGTGGAATGGCTCAACGAGCCCGGCATCGTGCGCTGGGCGCTCATCCTCGTCGTCGTCTGGCACGGGGTGGGCTTCTACCTGGTGCTGTTCTCGGCCGCCATGCAGTCGATCCCGAGGGACGTCTACGAGGCCGCCCTCATCGACGGAGCCGGCCGCGCCCAGTCCTTCTTCCGCATCACGCTGCCGCTGCTGTGGGACACCGTCCAGACCGCCTGGGTGTACCTGGGCATCGTGGCCATGGACATGTTCGTCCTGGTCTCGTCGATGACCGCGAGCATGGGCGCCTACGGCGGCGGGCCCAACCACGAGAGCGACGTCATGTCGACCGTGATGATGCGCAACTTCCTCTACTTCGGAAAGAGCGGCTACGCCTGCGCGATGGGCGTGATCATGCTGCTGCTCACCCTGGTCCTGTCCGTGGTCACACTGCGCGCCACCCGCCGTGAGCGCATCGAGTTCTGAGCGGGAGAGACGACGACGATGAGCACCCCCATCAAGGAGACCACGCAGGTCCCCGCCCAGCGGTCCGCGGGCAGGACCCCGGTCCGCCCCGACGGCCGGCCCCGCGAGGGCGTCGTGCTGAACGCCTTCTCCCACGGGTTCCTCGCCCTGTGGGCCCTGCTGATCGTGCTGCCGCTGGTGTGGCTGGTCCTCAGCTCCTTCAAGACCGACGCCCAGATCGGCGGCTCGGCCTTCGGCTGGCCGCAGCACTGGTCACTGGACGTGTTCTCCCGGGCCTGGAGGACGGGTATCGGCGACTACCTCCTCAACACCGTCATCGTGCTGGTGTTCTCGGTGCCGCTGACGATGCTCTTCGGCTCGATGGCCGCGTACGTGCTGGCCCGCTACCGGTTCCCGGGCAACCGGTTCCTCTACTACTTCTTCGTCGCCGGCGCGATGTTCCCGGTGTTCCTGGCCCTGGTGCCGCTGTTCTTCATGGTCAAACGCCTGGACATGCTGAACACCTACCAGGGCCTGATCCTGGTCTACGTCGCCTACTCGCTGCCGTTCACGGTGTTCTTCATGCACGCCTTCTTCCGGACCCTGCCGACGGCCGTCTTCGAGGCGGCGATCCTCGACGGGGCCTCGCACACCCGGACGTTCTTCCAGGTGATGCTGCCGATGGCGAAGCCCGGTCTGATCAGCGTCGGGATCTTCAACACGCTGGGGCAGTGGAACCAGTTCATCCTGCCGACGGTCCTGATGCAGCCGCAGAGCGGCGACGACCCCGAGCGCTACGTGCTCACCCAGGGACTGATCCAGCTTCAGCAGCAGATGGGCTACGCGACCGACCTGCCGGTCCTCTTCGCGGGCGTGACCATCGCGATGATCCCGATGCTGGTGGTCTATCTGTCCTTCCAGCGCCAGGTACAGGCGGGACTGACCTCGGCCACGCTGAAGTAGCGCTCCGCAGGCGCCCGAGCGCACACCGTTCCCGGGGTCGGGAGCGGTGTGCGCCGCTGCGCGCAGTACCCCGGAAATTGTTCAACCTCTTGACGGGAGGCAACCCGAACGGCTCAGCTTAGAGTTCACTAGTTGGACATAGACGGGGCCTCATCGAGGCGGTCCCGTGCGCAGGAGGTCGTCGTGGAGACTCCAGGGTCGCAGTCGTCGCTGCACCGAGCCAACCTGGAGCGGGTCGTCCGTGCCGTCCGGCTGGCGGGATCGCTCACCCAGGCGGAGATCGCGAGGACGACGGGCCTGTCGGCGGCGACGGTCTCCAATATCGTCCGTGAACTCAAGGACGGTGGGACCGTCGAGGTCACGCCCACCTCGGCGGGCGGCCGCCGGGCCCGCAGCGTCTCGCTGAGCGGCGCCGCCGGCATCGTCATCGGGGTCGATTTCGGACATACGCACCTACGGGTCGCGGTGGGCAATCTGGCCCATCAGGTCCTGGCCGAGGAGTCCGAGCCGCTGGACGTCGACGCCTCTTCCGCCCAGGGCTTCGACCGGGCGGAAGAGCTGGTCAACCGCTTGATCTCGGCCACCGGAACGGACCGTTCGAAGATCGCGGGCGTGGGCCTGGGCGTGCCCGGGCCGATCGACGTGGAGTCCGGCACCCTGGGCTCGACCGCGATCCTGCCGGGCTGGACCGGAAGCAGACCCGCCGAGGAGATGCGGGGGCGGCTCGGCGTGCCCGTCCACGTGGACAACGACGCCAACCTCGGCGCCCTCGGCGAGCTGGTCTGGGGCAGTGGCCGAGGCGTGCGTGATCTTGCTTACATCAAGGTGTCCAGCGGGGTCGGCGCGGGGCTGGTGATCGACGGGAAGATCTACCGGGGTCCCGGCGGAACCGCTGGAGAAATCGGACATATTACACTCGATGAATCAGGTCCCGTCTGCCGCTGCGGCAACCGCGGCTGCCTGGAGACCTTCACGGCCGCGCGCTATGTGCTGCCGCTGCTCCAGCCCAGTCACGGCATGGATCTGACCATGGAGGGCGTGGTGAGGCTGGCCAGGGACGGAGATCCGGGATGCCGCCGCGTGATCGGCGACGTCGGCCGGCACATCGGCAGCGGGGTCGCGAATCTCTGCAACCTGCTGAACCCCAGCCGGGTGGTCCTGGGCGGTGATCTCGCCGAGGCCGGTGAGCTGGTCCTGGGGCCCATCAGGGAGTCCGTGGGGCGCTATGCCATCCCCAGTGCGGCCCGCCAGCTCTCGGTGCTCCCGGGGGCGCTCGGGGGGCGCGCCGAGGTGCTCGGAGCGCTGGCTCTCGCGCTCAACGAGATGGGCGATTCAACCCTTTTGGATGGGTCCCTCGCCGCCGCCGCACCTGCCTTCACTTAGAGAACGAAACACGCCGTTGCCAACCCGTTAAGTATTTACTTCTTGACGTCGCACGCGTGGCCGAGTTGACTTCCAGCCACCTCGGCCGCAGCGTTGCGGCCCTGTCAGGGAGGCACCACCAATGAACAGCACGATGCGTAGAGTCGTCATCGGTACCGCTGCCGTTTCCATGGCCCTTTCCGTGGCCGCCTGCGGCAAGGCCGGCGACAAGGACTCCGACAGCAGCAGCTCCTCCTCGTCGGACAGCAAGACCATCGGTCTCCTGCTCCCCGACAGCGTCACCGCGCGCTACGAGAAGTTCGACAAGCCGCTGTTCGAGGCCAAGGTCAAGGAGCTGTGCTCGGACTGCAACGTCGAGTACGCGAACGCGGCCGGCGACGCTGCCAAGCAGGCCCAGCAGGTCAGCAGCATGATCACCAAGGGCGTCAAGGTCCTCGTGATCAGCGCGCAGGACTCGGCCGCCATCAAGTCCTCCATCCAGACCGCGGTGGACAAGGGCATCAAGGTCGTCGCGTACGACCGTCTCGCCCAGGGCCCGGTCTCGGCCTACGTGTCCTTCGACAACCAGAAGGTCGGCGAGCTCCAGGGTGAGGCCCTCCTCGCCGCGCTCGGCTCCAAGGCCACCCCGAAGTCGAAGATCGTCATGATCAACGGCGACGACGCGGACCCGAACGCCGGTCAGTTCAAGGCGGGTGCCCACAAGGCCCTCGACGGCAAGGTCGACATCGCGTACGAGCAGTCCGGTCTGTGGAAGGACACGGTCGCCGCTCAGAAGGTGTCCGCCGCCATCACCCAGCTCGGTGCCAAGAACATCGCGGGCGTCTACTCCGCCAACGACGGCATGGCCGGTGGTATCGCCAACACCCTCAAGGGCGCGAAGATCAGCGGCATCCCGCTGACGGGCCAGGACGCCGAGCTCGCGGGCATCCAGCGCATCGTCGCCGGCACCCAGTCCTCCACGGTCTACAAGGCCTTCAAGCCGGAGGCGGACGCCGCTGCCCAGCTCGCGGTCAACCTGCTCCAGGGCAAGGACATCAAGTCCCTGGCCACCCAGGAGCTCACCAGCGGCTCCGGCGACAAGGTGCCCTCGCAGCTGCTGACCCCGGTCTCGGTCACCAAGGCCAACATCAAGGACACGGTGGTCAAGGACGGTCTGTACTCCGTCGCCGACATCTGCACCGCGGACTTCGCCGCGGCCTGCAAGACCGCCGGCCTGCAGTAAGCAGTCCGTCTCGGGCGACCACCCGCACCCCGGGTGGCCGCCCGAGTCATGACCGCCCGGCGGTCCCGCGAACCTGTCCGACGCCTGCCCCACCTTCACACCCCGCTGCGGGGCGGGCGTCGGATGGAACCGTTGCGAAGTACGACGGATTCGCGCATGTTCATCTTGTAAACCTTGTGCTTCTCGCACATCCCTCCGCGCCTGTTTGATCGAGCGCGGCATCCCCGCCGGTCAGGCGGCGAAGGAGATGGTTCACGTGTCCGCTACGCCCGTGCTGGCGTTGCGCGGAGTCTCCAAGCGGTTCGGTGCGGTTCAGGCCCTCACCGACGTAGAGCTGGAGGTCCACGCCGGAGAAGTGGTCGCCCTGGTGGGCGACAACGGCGCCGGAAAGTCCACCCTGGTCAAGACGATCGCGGGTGTCCACCCCATCGATGAGGGCGTCATCGAGTGGGAGGGCAAGGCGGTCAGCATCAACAAGCCGCACGACGCCTCGGGACTCGGCGTCGCGACGGTCTACCAGGACCTCGCCCTGTGCGACAACCTCGATGTGGTGGGCAACCTCTACCTCGGTCGCGAACTGAAGCACCGTGGTGCGATCGACGAGGTCACCATGGAGCAGAAGGCGCGCGAGCTGCTGAGCACGCTCTCCATCCGCATCCCGAGCGTGCGCATCCCGATCGCGAGCCTTTCCGGTGGTCAGCGCCAGGTCGTGGCCATCGCCCGCGCCCTCATCGGTGACCCCAAGGTCGTCATCCTCGACGAGCCGACCGCCGCCCTCGGCGTCGAGCAGACCGCGCAGGTCCTCGACCTGGTCGAGCGGCTGCGCGAGCGCAACCTCGGCGTCATCCTCATCAGCCACAACATGGCCGATGTGAAGGCCGTCGCGGACACCGTCGCCGTCCTGCGCCTGGGCAAGAACAACGGCTCCTTCTCCGTGAAGGACACCAGCCACGAAGAGATCATCGCCGCGATCACCGGAGCCACGGACAACGCCGTGACCCGTCGTGCGGGGCGTCGCAGCGCGGAGGCCGCAAAGTGAGCGACACGTCCAAGGTTTCCAAGGCGGAGGCCGAGGTGGAGCACCAGAGCACGGTCGCTCCCACCGATGACCCCACCGCCGCCCCGGTCGCCGTCGTCGACCCGCGTCTGCTGGTCCGCGAAGAGGGCCTCAAGGGCTACGTCACCGAGTTCAAGCGCAAGATCAAGGGTGGCGAGCTGGGCTCGCTGCCGGTCTTCGTCGGTCTGATCGTCATCTGGACGATCTTCCAGACGCAGAACGACCGGTTCCTCAGCGCCGACAACCTGTCGAACATCAGCTACTTCCTCTCGGCCACCGGCATGCTCGCCATCGGCCTGGTGTTCGTCCTGCTGCTCGGTGAGATCGACCTCTCCGTCGGCTCGGTCAGCGGCCTGGCCTCCACGGTCTTCGCCGTGTTCGTGGTCAACCACAGCATGAACCCGTGGCTGGCCCTGGTCCTGACCATCGCGACCGGTGCCGCCATCGGCGCGCTCCAGGGCTGGTTCTTCGCCCGGATCGGCGTGCCCGCCTTCGTCGTGACGCTGGCCGGCTTCCTGGGCTGGAGCGGTCTGATGCTGTGGCTGCTCGGTTCGAGCGGCACCATCAACATCCCGGCCGAGGACGGCCCGGTGCACCTGCTCGGCCAGAGCTCCTTCTTCATGGACCAGGCCATCATCGGCGCCTACGTGCTGGCCGGCCTCGCCGTCCTGTCGATGCTCGTCGGTTCGTTCATGGAGCAGCGCCGCCGCAAGGCCGCCAAGGTGCCCTTCCGCCCCACCAGCGAGATCCTGCTGCGCGTCGGCGCGCTCGCCGTGGCCGCCTTCGCCGCCGCGGCCGTGCTGAACAACGCCTCCGGTGTCTCCAACGCCCTGGTGATCTTCCTCGCCTCCCTGGTGATCGTCGACTTCGTGCTGCGCCGCACCACGTACGGCCGCAAGATCTTCGCGGTCGGCGGTGGCATCGAGGCGGCCCGCCGGGCCGGCATCAGCGTCCCGATGGTCCGCATCACCGTCTTCGCCATCTCCGGTTCCTTCGCGGCCATCGGCGGTATGTTCTTCGCCGGCCAGACCGCGAGCGCCACGCTGAACGCCGGTGGCGGCAACACCCTGATGCTCGCCATCGCGGCGGCCGTCATCGGTGGTACGAGCCTCTTCGGTGGTCGCGGAAACGTCTGGTCGGCCCTCCTGGGCATGCTGGTCATCCAGTCGATCCAGACGGGTCTGGACCTGCTCAACATGAACACCTCCATCCAGTACATGATCACTGGTGCGGTGCTCCTGGGCGCGGTCGTCATCGACTCCGTCTCCCGCAAGAGCCAGAAGGCCGCGGGCCGCGCGTAACGCCGTACCGGGGCCGCCGCGCAATCCCGCGGCGGCCCCCGCGGAAGATCCTGTGCCCGGCACCAACGGCGGTGCCGGGCACAGGTATGTCATAAGCCGGGCCGTCGTGGGTACGGCCGTCCGTGTGACCCACGACGAAGGGCCCGGGCGTCACGCGCCGGGGCGGAACATTAGACTCGACGAGCCCGGCAACAGCTCGATCAGCTTTTTAAGTGCAAGGAGGCACGGGTGCCGCTGCTGACCCGCATCAGGGGACCGCGCGATCTGGACCGGCTCAGCCTGGAGGAGCTGGACCAGCTGGCAGGGGAGATCCGGACCTTCCTCGTCGACGCCGTGTCCAAGACAGGCGGCCACCTCGGCCCCAACCTCGGCGTGGTCGAGCTCACCATCGCCCTGCACCGCGTCTTCGAGTCCCCGAAGGACAAGGTCCTGTGGGACACGGGCCACCAGTCCTACGTGCACAAGCTGCTCACCGGACGCCAGGACTTCTCGAGGCTGAAGATGAAGGGCGGCCTGTCCGGCTACCCCTCGCAGGCCGAGTCCGAGCACGACGTCATCGAGAACAGCCACGCCTCCACGGTGCTCGGCTGGGCCGACGGCCTCGCCAAGGCCAACGAACTGCGCAAGCGCGACAGCCACGTGGTCGCCGTGATCGGTGACGGCGCGCTGACCGGCGGCATGGCCTGGGAGGCGCTCAACAACATCGCCGACGCCAAGGACCGCCCGCTGGTCATCGTCGTCAACGACAACGAGCGCTCGTACGCGCCGACCATCGGCGGCCTCGCCAACCACCTCGCCACGCTGCGCACCACCGACGGCTACGAGCGCTTCCTGGCCCGCGGCAAGGACCTCCTGGAGCGCACCCCCGTCGTGGGCAAGCCGCTCTACGAGACCCTGCACGGCGCGAAGAAGGGCCTGAAGGACTTCATCGCCCCGCAGGGCATGTTCGAGGACCTCGGCCTGAAGTACGTGGGCCCGATCGACGGCCACGACATCGAGGCCCTGGAGTCCGCGCTGGCCCGCGCCAAGCGCTTCGGCGGCCCCGTCATCGTGCACTGCCTCACCGAGAAGGGCCGCGGCTACCAGCCCGCCCTCCAGGACGAGGCCGACCGCTTCCACGCCGTCGGCAAGATCCACCCCGACACGGGCCTGCCGATCGCCTCCTCCGGCGCCGACTGGACCTCCGTCTTCGGCGACGAGATGGTCGAGCTCGGCAAGGAGCGCGAGGACATCGTCGCCATCACGGCCGCCATGCTCCAGCCGGTCGGCCTGGACAAGTTCGCCAAGACCTTCCCCGACCGCGTCTACGACGTCGGCATCGCCGAGCAGCACGCCGCCGTCTCGGCCGCGGGCCTGGCCGCCGGCGGTGTCCACCCGGTCTTCGCCGTGTACGCCACCTTCCTCAACCGCGCCTTCGACCAGGTGCTGATGGACGTGGCACTGCACAAGTGCGGGGTCACCTTCGTCCTGGACCGGGCCGGCGTCACCGGCACCGACGGCGCCTCCCACAACGGCATGTGGGACATGTCGATCCTCCAGGTCGTCCCCGGCCTCAGGCTGGCCGCCCCGCGCGACGCCGACCAGGTCCGCGCCCAGCTGCGCGAGGCCGTCGCCGTCGAGGACGCGCCCACCGTGGTCCGCTTCTCCAAGGGCGCCGTCGGCCCCGCCGTACCGGCCGTCGGCCGGATCGGGGGCATGGACGTGCTGCGCGAGCCGGGCACCGGCACCCCCGACGTGCTCCTGGTCTCCGTCGGCGCGCTGGCGCCGATGTGCCTGGAGATCGCCGAGCTGCTCGAGAAGCAGGGCATCACCACCACCGTCGTCGACCCGCGCTGGGTCAAGCCCGTCGACGAGGCCATGGCCCCGCTCGCCGAGCGGCACAGCGTGGTCGTCACCGTCGAGGACAACTCCCGCGTCGGCGGTGTCGGTTCCGCGGTCGCGCAGGCCCTGCGCGACGCGGGCGTCGACATGCCGCTGCGCGACTTCGGCATCCCGCCGCGCTTCCTCGACCACGCCTCCCGCGCCGAGGTCATGGCGGAGATCGGGCTCACCGCGCCCGACATCGCCCGCCAGGTCACCGGCCTGGTCTCGAAGCTGGACGGACGCTTCGACCGGCCGACCGCCGAGGTCGAGCCCGCCCGCGACTGACGGCCCGAGCGCAACACCGGCACGGCCGGACGGGCCGGTTTCACCATCGAAAGGTGGTGAAACCGGCCCCTTCGCGTTGAATCTCCCGCTTTGGGGCATACGGACTAGGGCCTGTCGTTTGGATCAGGTCGGCCATGACTGACGTGACTGCTCGGCGGAGCCGAGCGGGGTGTGGTGCGTGCAGCTGCAAGGCGGAGGAGGGAGTCGACGCGGTGGGGGCACCTCCCGGCCGAAGG